>CAYWLC010000152.1:0-924 GCA_964458895.1 uncultured Luteolibacter sp.
ATTCGCTGAGGTCCTCGGCGGTTTTTTTGGTAAGTGTGGTCACCAGCACGCGCTCGTGGCGTTCCACGCGCTGGCGGCACAGCTCGATGGTCTCGTCGATCTGGCCCTTGAGCGGGCGCAGGATGACCACCGGATCTAACAGCCCGGTCGGGCGGATGATTTGTTCGACGACGAGCGGCGTGCCGCGTCGGGTGGGATCGAAGTTTTCGACCGGCTCGGCGTTGCCGCTGGCGGTGACGCGGATTTTTTTCAATTCCGGCGCGCCGCCGTCCCTGCGGGATTTCACGGGGATGAAGGAATGGTTTTCAGGACGCGAGTTGATGAGTTCGAAAGTCCCCGGCGTGGCCGAAACATAGACGCGCTGGCCGGTCATGCGCATGAACTCCTCGAAGCGCAGCGGGCGGTTGTCCAAGGCGCTGGGCAGGCGGAAGCCATGCTCGACCAGCACCGTCTTGCGGCTCTTGTCACCCTCATACATGCCGCCGATCTGCGGGATGGTGGCGTGGCTCTCATCGACTAACAAGAGAAAATCCTTGGGGAAGAAATCCAGCAACGTGTACGGCCGCGCGCCAGGCTCGCGCCCGCTCAGGTGACGCGAATAGTTTTCTATCCCCTGGCAGAACCCCATCTCCGCCATCATTTCAAGGTCGTAATCGGTGCGCATCCGCAGACGCTGGGCTTCTAACAACTTTCCCTCCTTTTCGAAATGCGCCACCTGCTCGTCGGCCTCCTGGCGGATCGCGACCGCCGCCTTTTTCATCTTGTCGCCGGGCGTCACGAACTGCTTGGCAGGGAAAAACGTGTGGCTTTCCAGGCGTTCTATCATCTTACCCGTGAGCGTGTGGATGCTGGTGACGCGTTCGACCACATCGTCGGAAAACTCAACGCGGATGGCCGTTTCGTCGAGATAGGCCGGGTGGACTT
>CAYWLC010000152.1:934-6771 GCA_964458895.1 uncultured Luteolibacter sp.
CGAATTCGATGTCGTTGCGTTCGAACAACATGCCGACCAGCGAGTTGAGGAATTCCCCGCGCGACAGTTTCTGGCCCGTCCACACCGGCACCATCATGTTCTCATAATCCTCCGGCGAACCCAATCCATAGATGCACGAGACGGACGCCACCACGATCGTGTCCTTGCGTGTGATCAACGACCCCATCGTGCTGAGCCGCAAGCGCTCGATCTCCTCGTTGATGGAGGAATCCTTCTCAATATAGGTATCACTCCGCGGAATGTAGGCCTCCGGCTGATAGTAATCGAAATAGGAAACAAAATACTCGACCGCGTTGTGCGGAAAAAAATTCTTGAACTCCGAGTAGAGCTGCGCGGCCAGGGTCTTGTTATGGCTCATGATCAGGGTCGGCTTGCCATGCCGCTGGATCAGGTTGGCCATGGTGAAGGTCTTGCCCGATCCCGTGACCCCCAGCAGCGTCTGGTGGCGGTTGCCCGCATCCAGCGATTTCGTGAGCTTGGCAATCGCCTGCGCCTGATCGCCCTCAGGTTGGTAGTCGCTGACCAGTTGGAATTCCACGCGCCGTGAGTGATACCGCCGGGAGGGTGGCTCCGCAAGCGCGGCTCGTCTGGAAGTCATTCAAGCCGGTCCGGTCCGTCCCCGATGTGATGAGATAACCACAAAGAACACAAAGAGCACAAAAATCAGGCCTTCTTTGTGATCTTTGTGCTCTCTGTGGTTAATCCTCTTGGCGGTGGGAAGCGAAGCGCTGCTTCGCGTTCGATTCCACCTCATCCTCATCAACGGACGAGCCGTCCGTTCCCCCCTTAATTGGCGCGTTCCCATTCCGATTCCCAGGATTTCCCTCTGTTCGTTCTCGCCCGGAACGGTGGCGGATGCTAGGATTTTCGACATGGACGACCTAATTCACCACCTTCAAGCCCACGAGGACCTTTCCCCGCGCGAAGTGGAGCTGGCGGCCGATTTGTTGCTCGATGCCTCGATCCCCGATGAAAAAAAAGAACGCCTGCTCGAAGCCTTGTCCAAAAAAGGCGAAACCCCGGCCGAGATCGCGGGCTTTGTGGAAGCCTTCCTCAGCCATGCGGTGGACCCGCACCTCGGTCTGATCGATCTGGTAGGTCCCACCCTCGATGTCTGCGGCACCGGTGGCGACCAACTCGATCTCTTCAATGTCTCGACCACCGCGATGTTCATCACCGCCGCCGCCGGCGCGGTGGTGGTCAAACACGGCAACCGCGGCATCACCTCCAAAAGCGGCGGCGCGGATGTGCTGGAAGCCCTCGGCATCCGCATCGACCTGCCGGTGGACGGCTTCCGCCACTGCCTCGAAAAAGCCGGGCTCGGTTTCATGTTCGCGCCGATCTATCACCCGGCCTTCCGGGCGGTATCAGGTGTTAGGAAATCCCTCGCCGCCCGCGGCGCGCGCACGATCTTCAATCTGATAGGTCCGCTGCTCAATCCCGCCAAACCGCAGTGCCAGCTGGTGGGCGTGTTTTCCAGCGACCTCTGCCCGGTCTTCGCAAAGATCCTCCAGCGCCTCGGACGCGAAAACGCATGGGTCGTCCATGGCACAACCGGCGACGGTCGCTCGGTGGACGAGGTGAGCCTCATGGGCCCCACCCGCATCTGCAAGTCCGGTCTCTATCAGGACATCGCCGACGAGGAGGTGCGCCCGCACGACTTCGGCCTCAACCTCACCGAAGTGGAAACCCTGCACGGCGGAGACGCCAAAACCAACGCCGCCATCCTCGAGGCGGTTCTAACGGGCAACGAAACCGGACCCAAACGCGACATGGTACTGCTGAACTCCGGAGCCGCCCTCGCCTGCGCCGGCCTGGCCGACGACATGGGCCATGGCATCGAGATCTCCCGCGAAATGATCACCAGCGGCGCGGCCATGGAGCGCCTGCGACTGCTGCGCAAGCATGCGAGGTGAGACAATGCCTGCTGCAACGCCCCTTCACTTGATGCAAAACACATCGATGAAGAACCAGAGGATCATTGCGGCACCAAGGGCCATTTTGATTCCCACGCCTGCGAGGGTACCGACCACGGATCCGAGGCCGGAGATTGCGGCGGGTTTGGTTTCCTTGCGGGCAAGGGCGATTTCAAGGACAAATGCGCCGAGCAGGGGGCCGACGAGCAGGCCGAAGGGCATGAAGAACATGCCGACGATGCCGCCGCACAAGGCCCCCAGCGCACCCCAGCGCGTGCCGCCGAACCATTTGGCCCCCGCCGCACCACTAACCATTTCCAGGATTTGAGAAAGGGTTAGAAGCGCACCAAGAATGACAAACGACCACCAACGGAGGCCGGATTGCTCACCGAGCATCAAGCGATGGGCCACCGCAGCCATCAGGATGATCAAATGGCCGGGCAGAACCGGCAGGATACAACCGATCATGCCACAAACCAACAGGCACGAGGTGACCAACCAGGCCACGCCGGTTCCCATGCCGCCCCAAAGGGCACCCGAATGAATGGATTCCCACACGCGGCGAGTGGTACTCCGGATAACGGCCTGCGCAAATGAGAAATCGGAGAAATCCCGACAGAGGATTCTCCCTCATGCGCGGTTGTGTTCACACCCAACCCCGCATCGTGCTCACGCCGCGGGGTTGAGAATCGCCTTGAGATCCTCATCGGCCCCGGTGATGGGCATCAGGTTGAAGGTGTCGGAAAGCACCTTCGCCACTTTCGGGGTAAGGAAGGCCGGAAGGGTGGGGCCGAGGCGGATGTTGCGGATGCCCAGATGCAATAATGTTAGAAGGATGGCCACAGCTTTTTGCTCATACCACGAGAGCACCATCGAAAGCGGCAGTTCGTTCACACCGCATCCGAAGGCGTTGGACAGCGCCACCGCGATCTGGATGGCCGAGTAGGCGTCGTTGCACTGGCCGATGTCCAACAAACGCGGAATCCCTCCGATGTCGCCGAAGTCGAGCTTGTTGAACCGGTATTTCCCGCAGGCGAGTGTTAGAATCACACAATCCTGCGGCACGGCGAGCGCGAGCTCGGTGTAATAATCGCGGCCGGATTTCGCGCCGTCGCAGCCGCCGATCAGGAAGAAATGGCGGATGGCCCCGCTCTTCACGCTTTCCACCACCTTGTCCGCCACGCCGAGCACGGCGTTGTGCCCAAATCCTGTCAGAATCGTGTGGTCCGCGCCGTCGTCGGCAAATCCCGGAGCCGCGAGGGCGGCTTCGATCACCGGACCGAAATCTTTGTTAGAAACGTGCCGGACACCCGGCCATCCGACATGGCCCGCGGTGAAGATGCGGTCGATGTAATCCGGTTGGGGTTCCTGGATGCAGTTGGTGGTCATGAGGATGGCACCGGGGAACCGTGCGAACTCGACCTTCTGGTCCTGCCACGCGCCGCCGTAGTTGCCGACCAGATGCGGATAAGCTTTAAGTAACGGATAACCGTGGGCGGGTAACATCTCGCCATGGGTGTAAATGTGGATGCCCATGCCCGCGGTTTGGATGAGTAGGGATTCCAGATCCTTGAGATCGTGTCCGGATACGAGGATGGCCTTGCCCTTGATCGGCTCGACACGGACTGCGGTGGGCACCGGGTGGCCGAAGGTGCGGGTGTGCGCCTCATCCAACATCTCCATGACTTTCAGATTCACCTCGCCACAGCGCAGGCATAACTCTAACAACTCATTCACTCCGAGCCCGCCATCCGCCAGAGCCGCCAGCGCATCACGGAAAAAGGCGGAGATTTCGTCGGCCTCGTATTGGAGAACGGCCGCATGTTCCGCATAGGCCGCCGCGCCCTTGATGCCGTAAAGCAGCAGTTCCTTCAGTCCGCTGATGTCCGCACCCTCAGGATCATTGTTGAAAAGAATGGCAACCTGCTGGCCTTGGCGGATGAACCCCTCGAGATCCTTCGCCGGTTTCCACAAGGCCGGTCCTCTGAGAGTCTCCGGTTCCTGCCCGGTAGCACGCGCGGCGCTTTCATACAAGGCGCGGGCCGTATCGCGCACCATGGCGGCCCGTTGCAACACTTCCAGAAACCTCTGGTCGTCGAAGTTGACGTTGGTGACTGTTAGAAAAACCGCCTCAACAAGGAAACGGTCGATTTCCGGTTTTCCGGCACCGAGTTTGGCGGCACGCGACGCGTATTGGGAGATTCCCTTGGCCGCATGGATGAGGAGGTCCTGAAGGCTGGCGGTGGAGTCGTTTTTGCCACAGACACCTTGGACGGTGCAGGCGATTCCCTTGGAGGTTTGTTCACATTGAAAGCAATACATGGTGTGTTGGGGTGGGTGATTGAGGGTGGATGTTGGTTGGAAAACGCAAGGCCGCGCGGCCATGCACTGGATTTCCTAGCGTGGACGCGCCGAGCCCGCCTTGACGCAGGTCAAACTTTTGCGTGTTTGACCTGCAAACACCCAACCGTAGAATCCGGCGTGCCTTCCTCTCGCGCCATGAGTTCTCGAATAGCCGCCCATGCCCACACCCTGCGCGCCTGCCAACTTTTCAGCGGCCTGCCGCAGGAGTCGTTAGAAGCCATCGCACAACTCACCGTTCCCCGACAACTGACCAAGGGTGGTTTCCTGTTTCATGAGGGTTCGCCCGCCGAAGGTTTTTATGTGGTCCAGAGCGGCGCGGTGAACATCCACCGCGTCAGCACCGCTGGCCGGGAACATGTCATCGCCGTGTTTCGGGCGGGGCAATCGTTCGCCGAAGCCTCGGTGGCCAGTGCCGGCGGCTACCCGGCCCATGCCCGCGCACTCGAAGCCTCCGTGGTCCTGCTCGTGCCCAAAACCCCCTTCCTCGAACTGCTCCGCCACAACCCGGAACTGGCCCTGCGCATGTTGGGAGCCATGAGCCTGCACCTCCGCGAACTCGTCGGTCGCCTGGACGACCTCACCCTCAAGGATGTGGAATCGCGCCTCGCCCACTGGCTGCTCAAACACTGCCCGAAACCACTCACCCGCACACCCGCCGAAATCCAACTCGACCGCACCAAACGTGTCCTCGCAGGCGAACTCGGCACCGCCAGCGAAACGCTCTCCCGCACCCTGGCGAAGTGGCGCACCCAAAATATCGTCCAGGTCAAGGGCGGCACCATCACGGTGGCAAATCCGTTAGATCTCGATGCCCTGCTGCGGCGCAATCTCGGGGATGTCTGAAATAAGATGATGAACGCCCTCACCACAAATCCGTCGCCGGTCACACAAGCCTGCGAAATCGATGTCAAAACCAAGCGGCCCCTCACACGTCCCTGCGCAAGTCTCTAACACTCCACAACACGCCTCTCGCCGCCGCCGCGTGGCCCCGCAGCGCCCGCGCCCCGCTTGTCCTCCTCGGCCCGAAACGCTCCCGGCACGCGCTGAAGACTCCGTCCACAAAGTTCCTGCTGCCCAGCGCAACCCCGTCGGAAAAATACCGAACCCGGTATCTAACAATACGCGCCAGCGCCACATCCCCTCCGCGCTCCAACCCGGCCAACTCCTTCTCCGCAGCCGCCCTCCCCATGCCCTTGCGCATGACCTTCTCCACCACCTCCCCATCCGCCGTCACCTCCTCGCTCGTCTTTTCCTGTCCTTCATCTAACAAAAGCATCCGGTATTCCCGCGACACCCCTCCGGCCCAGTGCCGCGCGTCGGCAGCCCAGCCCTTGTGCACCCCCAACGCCCGCACCAGGCCCGCCCGCGCTTTGGCTCCCGTCCCTTTGGCCCCGCCGCCCATCGCCTCGCCGTAGCTGCTCCAGCGGTAGAGCGCCGGGTCTTGCACCATGCCCGCCCTAACAGGATTCAGGTCGATGTAAGCCGCCATCGCGCGCGCCGCCACGCCCTCCTCCACCAGCACGCTCTTGAAGCGGC
>CAYWLC010000153.1:0-6691 GCA_964458895.1 uncultured Luteolibacter sp.
CATACATTTCCGCCATGCATTCGTTCATGCCCATACCGACGGCGAGGGCGTGGCCGTGGTCCCGATAGGCGGTGATGAAGTGGTCATGCGCGCCACCCAGGGAGATGGTGCCGACCGCGACCGCTTCCTGGCCGATGTAGAGGTGGAGAAAGCCGCCGATTTTTCCCGCTTGGTAATACTTCAGGCCGGCTTGTTCGAAGCGCCGGATACGCACCATTTGGGTGAACAACTCGATTTTCCGCGCGGACGTGAGCGATTGGTTGATGGGTGAATCGGCGAAGTCGGGGGGCGAGTTGGCACAGGTCATGTTAGCGGAGGAAAGAAACAGGCGGAAAGACAGTCTTCAGGGGCATGTTTGGAAGGCCGCTTTCGGCGCGCTAACATTGCCGACCTGTTCCTAGGACGCAAGGATTTTTCCTGATCCTCTGAGAATTTGATTTGTTCCACGTGGAACAGGTGGACACGTTTCCGGGCTTGAGCCCCAGTGCTGTCCGGGTATGTTCGCGTTCCCGAGATGTTTCGATTCCCCAAAAGTTATGATGTCATTGTGGTCGGTGCAGGCCACGCTGGCCTGGAGGCCGCCATGGCGGCCGCGCGGCTCGGCGCTGAAGTGGCGGTGTTGACGCAAAATCTTGACACCATCGCCCTGATGTCGTGCAACCCTGCCATCGGGGGTTTGGCCAAAGGCCACATGGTCCGGGAGATCGACGCACTGGGAGGAGAGATGGGATTGAACACGGATGCCACTGGCATTCAATTTCGGATGTTGAACGCATCCAAAGGACCCTCGGTTCGCGCACCCCGCGCACAGTGTGACAAGAAGGCATACCAATTCCGGATGAAGCACGCGCTGGAATCGATGCCCGGGCTTGCACTGCATCAAGGCAACGTGGCGGAGATCTTGGCGGAGGGTGACCGTGTGTTTGGGGTTGCGACTTCGCTTGGGATGATCCTCATGGGCAAGACCGTGGTCCTGTGTGCCGGCACTTTCATGGGCGGCTTGATGCATGTGGGCTTGCGCAATGAGAAAGGCGGTAGGATGGGGGATGCCAGCTCGAATGTTTCGGAATCACTGAAACACCTCGGTTTCGAAATGGAGCGCTTCAAGACGGGCACCCCTTGTCGATTGAACGCACGCTCGATTGATTTTTCCCGCTGCGAGCGGCAGTAGGGTGATGATCCGGTACCGAAGTTCAGTTTCATGGCGGATTCCTTGATGAAGGGCGCAGACGATTTGTTTGTTTTGAATTCTTGGGGTGATCCGGCGTTCCACGTGGAACAATTGCCCTGCTGGGTCACCTACACCAACCCCCGCACCCATGACATCATCCGTTCGAATCTCGATCAATCGCCGCTGTATTGCGGGGTGATCGAAGGCATTGGCCCGCGGTATTGCCCGTCGATCGAAGACAAGGTTGTGCGCTTTGCGGAGCGGGAACGCCACCAGATCTTCCTAGAGCCGGAGGGGCGACACACTCACGAAATCTACGTCAACGGGGTGTCCACCTCCTTGCCCTATGCGGTGCAGTTGGAATTCCTGCGATCCATTGTCGGTCTGGAGCGCTGCGAAATCCTGCGACCCGGTTATGCGGTGGAGTATGACTATTGCCCGCCCACCCAGCTCCGCTCCACCTTGGAAACCAAAAAAATCGAAGGGCTCTATTTTGCCGGTCAGATCAACGGCACGTCAGGGTACGAAGAGGCGGCAGGCCAAGGACTCATTGCCGGGGCCAATGCCGCTCTCAAAGTGCTGGGAAAACCCGAATTTGTGCTTGGTCGGGATGAGGCCTACCTCGGTGTGATGGTGGACGACTTGGTCACGCGAGGTTGCACCGAACCCTACCGCATGTTCACCAGCCGAGCAGAATACCGCCTGCTCCTGCGCCAGGACAATGCCGACCTGCGGCTCACCTCCAAGGCGGCCGCCATCGGTCTGGCCGCAGGGGAGAGAGTTCGCCGCGTGGAGGAGAAGATAGCCACCATGGAAAATGCCGCCTCGTGGGTGCGTCAAACCGTGCATGAGGGGTTGAAACTCGACCAGTGGTTCCGCCGCAGCGAGAATTCATGGAAGAATCTGCCGGAGAACCTGCGCAAGGAATACGATCTGGAAATTTGGGAACTCATCGAAACGGGGATTAAATATGAAGGCCATTTGGGACGGCAGCGCAGCCAAATCGAACGCATGTCGCGCCAGGAAAACAAACGCCTGCCTAGCCACTTGGATTACGCCACCATCCATGGCCTCAAAAAGGAAGCGCAGACCCGCTTTGCAGAAATTCGTCCCGCCACCCTTGGCCAGGCCGGACGCATTCCAGGCATCACCCCCGCCGACATGGCGATGCTAGCCGTCTGGCTGGAAAAGTTGGAACGCGAGGTGCCGGCGAGCCCTGCGGCTCCGCAAGCGGACAAAACCGTCATCGACTAGGTTGGTAGCAAAAATTCCGCAGCGCCATGCTTGCGCAATCCGGGCGGGGTGCGCGCATCTGCCTGATAGAATGCGTGGCAGCACGGCTCGTAGAGATTTGTGAAATCACCGGAATTTCCAAGAAAGGCCCTGCTATACGCAGGCTGCTTGCGGATAGCTTTCAAAACCTTGATCCAACCCTGGATCCTCGATCCTCTGGCCTGCCTCTGCGAACCCATCGTCTTTGAAGTGCTCCGCCACGCCACCCCGCAGGAAAAAAATGGATCGAAGCCCAGTTTGAAACCCTGCCGCTCCTTCCGACTCCCGGACATCTTTGGCGTGATGCCACCCGCCTTGGCCAACAATGCCGGGCAGCCGGATGCAACGCCGGCACGCTCGGCCTCGTCATCGCCGCCCCCTGCATCCACCACGACGCGGAACTCATCACCTTCGATGCCGACTACCTCGCCATTGCCAGCGTCTCGAATCTCCGTGTCCATCACCTTTCCAGAAACTAAATATCTAGTAGACGGCCATGCCAGGCGTCATCCTTGTTAGAACACCCCGGATCATCGTGTGAAAACCATCTAACATGCCAGAGCGGCGAGGTGATCTAACACCCTGCCTGCGGCGACCATTCCGAACACGGCGGTGACGTGGGTGGCGGTGCCCAGGCCGGAGGTGCAGTTGAGGCGTTGTTTGCCGAGGTCCTCGTGGTAGGGGGAAACCGTGCCGTCGCAGTGGGGGAACACCTGGGATTCGTCGGAAAACACCGCCTCGATCCCTAACGGAGGAGGGGTCGCGCGTTGTGGGATTTTCGGGAAACCATGATCGTTGCGCAGGACGTGGCGGAGCTTGTGGAGCAGCGGGTCTTTGCCACTGTAGGCGAGATCATCGACGCGGATGCGCGTGGGATCGCGGCGTCCGCCCGCGCCACCACAGGTGACGGTGAAGATTCCGCGGCGGTGGCATTCGGCTAACAGCAAGGCCTTGTGGCGGGTGCTGTCGATGGCGTCGATGACGGCGTCGAAACCGGAGTCGAGGATTTCCGCTGCGGATTGCTCGTTGAAAAAGGCCGGGATGATCGTGACCTGGCTCGTGGGATGGATGGCGCGCGCGCGGTCGGCCATGGCCTCGGTTTTCTGGCGGCCGATCTGGCCGTCCATCGCGTGGAGTTGACGGTTCACATTGGTCACGCAGATTTCATCAAGGTCCACCAAGGTCAGGTTGCCGACGCCCGAGCGCGCGAGCGACTCCACCGCCCAGGAACCCACGCCGCCGACTCCAATCACGGCCACCCGGGCGCTCAGAAAGCGCCTCAGGGCCGCCTCGCCGTAAAGCCGCGCGATGCCGCCGAAGCGATGTTGGAGAGATTCAGGCACGCGAAAATTTTCAATCGTCCAGCGGCCAGGTCAAGTGTAGCATTCTCGCCATGAAACGCCGCCGCTTTTTCGTTCTGGGTTTGACCATGGTTGCTTTCGTCGCCGGTCTCCGTGCCGAGGACGCCGCCGCACCCTTGGTTTCGTTCGGGTTGATCACGGACGTGCAATACGCCGATACGGAGCCACAGGGCGAGCGGCATTATCGCGAATCGATCCCGAAGCTCAAGACGGCGGTGGAGGATCTGGCGAAGCAAAAGCTGTCGTTCACCCTGCATTTGGGCGATTTGATCGATCATGATTTTGTCTCGTTTGCCGCGGTGCTGCCGGTGTTCGGAGGGCTGGGCCATCCGGCGCACTTCCTGTTAGGAAACCATGAATACGGCGTGAAGGACGCGCAAAAACCCCAGGTGCCCGCCACGCTGGGCATGGAGTGCGACTACTATGCCTTTAGTCATTCCGGCGTGCGCTTTGTCATGTTAGACACCAACGATGTCTCCAGCTACAAATATCCCAAGGGCAGCGCGGAGGATCTGGCGGCGGCGGCGGTGATGGCGAAACAATCCGCCCCGGGATCTAACAAGCCACAACCGTGGAATGGCGGGGTTTCTGCGGCGCAACTCACGTGGTTGGAAAAGGAACTGGCCGCGGCCGATGCCGCGAAGGAGCCGGTGATCGTGTGCGGCCACCATCCGCTTCGATCAGAAGATGGCAACCAAGTGACGAACAGCGGCGAGGTGCTCGAGGTCATCGGCCGCCACCCCTGCGTCCGCGCCTGCTTCAGCGGCCACAACCACGGCGGCGGCGACACGACGACCCAGGAGGGCGTGCCCTGCATCACTTTCAAATCACTGCTCAACGTGCCGGAGGTGACCGCCTATGCCGTGGTCCGCCTGTTCCCCGACCGCTTGGTAATCGAAGGCCGCGGCCGCGAGAAATCCCGTGTGATAATGAATGATCGCCCTCCCGCGCAAGCCAGGTAGGGACCGGCCTCCGGGCGGTCCGTGAGAATGGATAGATCCCCACCAAGCCGCGCATGCGTCCCTCATTCCGCGACTGCGCCGAAGTCCGGCCACGAAGTCACGCGGCCCTCGTTGTTCATGAAATGCGCGATGAGTTTTTCCTCAGTCATTTCTCCGCGTTCGGCGCAGAGAGGAACCCACTCGTTGAAGATCCAGTGGGCATAGGCCTCGTTATCCAACCATGGTGCTGGTGGGTGTTGCGAGAAATCCGGCCATTGGATGTCCTTCATGGGAGTGATTTTACACCCAATTTCGACCAAAACAACTCCGGAGCTTGGCTGCGGACCAAATCATGGAAAGCCTCGGACTTCTTCAAATAGGGATGGCGTTCCAACAGTTCATCGATGTCCCGGAAATCACGACCCTTGCGGGTTTCATCATCATGAAGGGCGTGAAGTTTCATCGATAGCAGGGAATTCAACGAGATCACCCGCAGGGCGGGGGCCACGCCAAAGGGTTCAGATTCGGCCAGTAGTTTGACAAAGGTCGCCGCATCCACCCAGATCACATCCAAGATTGGCATGGCCAAGGACCGGTGGAGCATGCGGCAGGCAAATGACAGCTCGAGCTTCGGAAAATATCCTGCCTGAGCCAATGCGGAGATGATTTCCTCCCGTTTGCCGCGATTATAAACCAAATCGATATCCAAGGTGCTGCGGCTGAAACCATGATGATTCACTGCCCAGCCTCCCGCCATCATGGGAGTGACACCCACTCTCTCCATCACGGCAGCCAGGGATTTGAGGGCATCTGACATGGCGTGGCGCTGCTGGAATTACAAGTACTTGTCCGTCACCGCGCCTTCGCTGGCGGTGGAGACGAGCTTGGCGTACTTGGCGAGCACGCCGCGGGTGTAGCGCGGTGAGGGCTGCACCCAATTGGCCAGGCGGCCGGCGATCTCCTCGGATGTTAGATTCACATCGATGCGGTTGGTGACGGCGTTGATGGTGATTTCATCGCCATCCTTGAGGATGCCGATGGTGCCTCCGGTGAAGGCCTCCGGGGTGATGTGGCCGACGACAAAGCCGTGGCTGCCGCCGGAGAAACGCCCGTCGGTGATGAGCGCCACATCCTTGCCGAGGCCGAGGCCCATGATGGCGCTGGTGGGTCCTAACATCTCGCGCATGCCGGGGCCGCCCTTGGGTCCTTCCATGCGGATGACGATGACGTCGCCCTTGTGGATTTGTTTGGCTAGAATGGCTTTCATGCCCTCGACCTCGGAGTTGAAGACGCGGGCCCTGCCGGTGAATACCTCACCCTCCTTGCCGGAGATCTTCGCCACGGCACCGCCTTCCGCGAGGTTGCCGTAGAGGATGCGCAGGTGGCTGTCCTTCTTGATCGGATTGCTCAGAGGGCGGATGACCTGCTGGCCCTCAGGATAAGGTTGCGCGAGTTTTTCCAAGTTCTCGCGCATCGTGCGCCCGGTCACCGTCATGCAATCGCCGTGCAGCAGCCCGGCATCCAGCAGCATCTTCATCAGCGGCACGGTGCCGCCGATTCTAACAAGATCCGACATCACATATTTGCCCGATGGTTTCAAATCGGCGAGCACGGGCACCTTGCGGCCGATGCGCTCGAAGTCGTCGATGGTGATATCGACGCCCGCCGACCATGCGATAGCGGGGAGGTGCAGCGCGGCGTTGGTGGAGCCGCCGAGGGCGATGAGCACGGTGATGGCGTTTTCAAAGGCCTCCCTGGTGAGGATGTCGCGCGGTTTGATGCCGAGTTTGATCAGGTTGAGCACGGCGGCGCCGGCGTCGAAACAATCGCGCATCTTGTCATCCGAGATGGCTTCTTGCGCGGAGCTGTTAGGCAGGGACATGCCTAGTGCCTCGACCGCGCGGGCCACGGAGTTGGCGGTGTCCATGCCGCCGCAGGACCCGGCA
>CAYWLC010000154.1:0-6624 GCA_964458895.1 uncultured Luteolibacter sp.
CCACCTGCCAACGCATAATTAACTGACTATAAACAGTAAAAAAAATCGTCATCAGGATAAAGACGTGATCGTAAATTTTACCTATTAGCATTTGATACGCCTCTTCTGCTTACCGATGTAGGCTATAACCAGTAAAAAAGTAAATTATAAAACTACTCACTACCACAACAAATCCATACCGCAGCAGTTGCTTCATGGATGATCCAATTTCTTCAGTGCCGGATGGATAATTACCAATCTCAATGCCTGTCTATGATACGACCCACTTAACGATCATGATTAGCTCCCCGTTCTTCTTGTAAATACGTCTGCTCAAGTGCCAAAAGTTCTCGTTTGCGCGATTTCAATCGCTTGGCTGGAATACCAAAATAAACGGACCAGGGATCTGTAGATTTTGTCACCAAGCTCATGGCACCAATAGACGTTCCCTCTTCAAGAGTAACTCCCGGCAAAATCACAGAACAAGTTCCAATAATAGAATGGCGCTTAACCAGAACTGGTGATTTTGTTTCACGTTTGTATTTGTCCGGTACAGTAGGATTGGTAAGTGTTCGCCCGGAATAATCATCGGATTGAGTAAAGATGTGGCACCCATACGCTAGACCACTGAAATCTTCGAGAGTAACACCTAATTCTCCGCCACCTATATTGCAGAAAACAGCAATATGCACATTTCGGCCAATAATCACTTTCCCCGAAATTACACAAAAATCATCAATACGTGACCAATCACCAACCTCCATTAACTCAGGATTATAGATTGCAGCTTTATCGCTTATTTTTACATTGACACCCAAGCGAATAAAACCAATAGAATATAAGGCTTCTTCTGTTAGAAATGCCAAGCTTGCGCCCCTTTATATGCAACAAAATGAACAGTAAAACATCTAATTATTTCACATCAATCAAAGAAATTTTCTCATTAAATGTTGTTTTATTTATTATATAAAGAGGCCGCTTTTTGCTCTCGTCAAAAGTTTTACCAAGATAGATACCAAGAATTCCGAGGATGGCAATTATAATTCCACCAATGAAGTATATAGAAACAATAAGGCTACTCCATCCAGGGATCGGTGATCTATAAAATAGAGCGTTTCCTAGTATGTGTGCACCATAAAAAAATGAAAATAATGTCATCAAGAAACCAAAACGAACTGCCAGTCGTAATGGCTTGTCAGAATGGGCGATAATGGTTTCAGAAGCTAGCTTCCATAGCTTGGCGAATGTGTAGGTAGACTTGCCCTCGAAGCGCTCGGCATGTTCAACCTCAATGCTAGCAGTAGGAAAACCCATCCACTGCACCAGGCCACCAAAGAAGCGCAATTGCTCACCCATGCGGCGGAAATTTTCCACAACCTTGCGTGACATGATACGAAAATTTCCAGTTTCACCATCGTAGTCAATATCCGAAAGAAAGCTAAAGGCCTTATAGAATAGCCATGAGGTAATGCGTTTAAGTAGGGGGTCGCGTCGAGTACCACGTCGGGCAAGTACAACGTCGAGCCCCTCCTGTGCTTTGGCGTACAGGCGTTGAATTTCCTCCGGCCTATCTTGTAAGTCACAATCCATAACAACCACCCAGTCACCATTACAGCAATCCAACCCAGCTGTAATGCCATAATGCTGGCCAAAATTTCGGCTAAATTGAATACCAAGAACACGGGGGTCAGCCGCAGCTAACTGCTCGATCACCGGCCATGAGTTATCGCCACCGCAGTCTTCAACCAATACAATTTCAAAGTCTGTCGAAATAACTTCCAGAGAAGTCTTTAATCTATGATACAACTCGTTCAAGCATCTTTCAGCCTTAAAGACAGGAATAACAACAGAAATATGTGGCATAAATCAACTCGTCCTGTTTGCTTTTACATAAATATCGACAATAGTCGAATAGAAGCCATTGTAGAAGTTCGGTTATTTTTCTAATTTATCGGCACGGACAATGCTAACCCCCCGAAACACCACTCGCGAATTACCCAGGCTCCACACCCTGAATTCGAGCGTTGTCAATCTATCCAGGGTAAACGAGAGTTGGCGACGAGAGCTATTGTCGGTCAAAACGGCTTCAGCGAGTAATTTCTGCTTGGGTGTAGTAACGACATCCAAGCGCGCAGAACCATTCGGTGATGATTCAACGGTTGCATCAAAGCTAACAATATAAGATCCAGGTTCAACATTTATATAAGGCCCATAATGCAGTACTCCAACCTCTCCTTTTTCCGAAACCAAGGCATCGCCATTCTTTTCGTAATTGCTATGGAATTTACCGATTTGATGCATCGACTCTGTCGTCGCATAAAATCGCATTATCGACGCATATCGCCCATTCCACGTTTGTAGATAAGCGGCCAAATTTTGTGCAAACACAAAAATCCTGAAGTGCCCAAATTGGATTTCTCGCACGGGTTTAGCCTGATGGCGTTCTAGTTCTTTCCATTTAATAGACGCTGCTTCCTGCTCCGTCAACAAGAGGAAGGTTTCTCCTTGCCAGGTGCCTGGACGATACCAACGATTAGAAGACAAATGTTTCATCGGCATTGGCAAACCGCGATCAATGACTATTTGTCGAACCAAAACATTCTCGTTGCTCAGCACGCTCAGTACGCCAGCATTCCAATAGGATGCATAGCCATAACGCAAACCGTTTTCATGAATAAAATTACTTAGACTTTGCAGAGGATGCTGCTGCTGGCCCATGTCCCCACGAGTTATACCGGTACCAAGATTCAATCCAATAAAATTTGGGTAGGAGCTTGTAATAAAAACGGTGACCAAAGAGAAGCTTGCTAACGCTAGAAGGGGCGTTTTTGTAAATTCATGATTATTGGCCAGTACAACAATAAGTAGTAACAATAAGGAAGGGACTAGATACCTTGAACTCATCACCGGGTCGCTCATGTCGGGTACCGTTGTTAAAAGCTGTACAAAGAGTACTAATAGCACGGCCACAATAGCGAATGAAGCGACAAACCATCCCCCTCCTAACTTCTGCTGTAGGGCTTTTCTCAGAGAATATGGAATAAGAATCAGCAGTGCCAACGTCGAAGTAATACGAATGGCTTCATATATACCTCCCATCCTGACAACGCCGCTGCCTGCACTCGGCAAACCCCCAAAGATAGCCAGGATACCTTTCAGGCTTAAGGTGACGTTGCGCGTCATTTCCTCGTAAGAAAGCCATCGTGCCTGACCGGCTCCCGCCATGTTATTGACCTCGGATAACGTTATTATGTGGAATACTCCACCGGTCATAATGGCTAAAAAAATAATGGCTAATAAATGTAAACCGCTGCGTGCCTCTCTGCTTGAATAAGTGCCGACGATTACGTGATTTAAAGTGTAATAAGCAACCGTTGCCAGAAGAGGCAATGCATATGAAACGAAAGCCCTTTGCGGATTAGACCAGAAGGCTAGAAGAATAATGAAAAATAAACCAAACCCGAAGAGTGTTTTTCTTCTCGCACTAGCGACCAAGAATTCCCATGAAAAGTAGAGGATGTAACACGAAAAATAAAACACCGATCCATAGGATACTTGACCATACAAGTTTTCAGCCATAAAGACAGATATACCGGCGGCCAGTATCGCGACGATGGTCGTTCTTTTAACACCTTCAATTTCAAACAGACCGGTTAAAAACCAAACCCCCGAAAGGATCAATGCAGCAGACACCAGACCGGAAACAGCATGCACCAGAAACCCAGCGGGCAGGAAGGCTAAAAATGGAAGAATAAAAGTGTGTCCGAACAAAACAAAAAGATCGCCATTAACGTAATTCCATTCACGCGGGAAATATTCCCCGGTTTCGACAATTTCCCGGGCGATCAATACTTTCGCCGCGCTATCCGAGTGAAAGTTTGATTGATACCCATACAATACATACCAAATCATCGAGGCGACATTTAAAGTCAACAACAAAATAACTAAAAGACGAGAAGAGTCTAGTATAAATAACGTACCACTCCCCCATCTTCCAGCCAAACTACGCGTGTAATTAGCCCATGTATTCATTACTAGCCTTTAGTTTTTTGTTGTTCGAAAAGCCTTTTCGACACGAATATCTTTGTCTTTGGCCGATAGTTTTTTATATTGTGGTCCGCGACAGCCTCGGTCTCTACAGGAATAACTCCAATTTCATACGACATCGGGTTAATTGCCCCGTCGCCCAAAAGAGAGCGTTGCTGTCCGTTCCTTACTTCCCACCCAGAGCTGCGTCGGCTTTGCCTAAAGCTTCGCAAGCGGCCAAATGGCTTGGACGAGGTTTTAGAGCGTGCCTGATAAAGTGCAGTTTTTTGTGCGGAAGCCCGCTTGGTTATATTAATTCTGGAACGTCTGAGCACAAAGGTCACTGTAGCTACTGCGCTAAATACCCGTCCCCGGTCTTTAACAGCACATCGGCACTCTTGCTCAGAAAACATGACGAGACGTGCGAGAGGAAAAACGCTCAAGCCTCAATCTGAAACTCAGGGGGACGCCAAATTGAGCACAATGAACTACACCGTAAGCTATAAGCATATTTGATACTGTCCTTCTACTCGCTAGATCAGGTGCTCCTGTTGTGTTGATGGGGCATCAGATCTTCGAGCTGTTCGAAATTACGCGCCATCACTGTAGCGAGAAAACGCAAGTCATCATCGTCAGGATCAGTAATCGATGGCGGTATGTTAGCGATTGCTGCAATCAAATCGCGACAACTCTGCGAATAGTCTGAAATGCCAGGAGGTTTTATTTCGCCGTGCTCCGCCCCCCACCGAGCCACCAAAGCCGCGATGGCCGCCTTCGCGCTAGCGTCCCATGAAAACTTCAGCGTCTGCTGCAAACCGTGTTCGCGCAACTGCATGCGCCAAGTCTCATCGCTGAGCGCCCGCGCCATTTTCTCGGCCATCGCTTTCGGCGAAGTCGGATCGAACAACGCCGCCGCCCAACCGATGACTTCTGGAATACTGGTCGTATTTGATCCCAAAGTGGGAGCGCCGCAAGCCATCGCCTCCAGCACCGGCAAACCGAAACCCTCGTGCAGTGACGGAAAGACAAACAAGGTGGCCAGGTTATAAAGCGCCACCAAATCCTCATCGGGAACATAACCGGTCAACACCAGTTCATCCGGCCGCAACCCGGCTTTTTCAGCCAGTTGTTGCAGATGAAACCGAATATCGTCGGTGACCTTGCTAACGATCACCAATTGGTGCGCGGCTCTCAAGGTCGGTGCCAGCAAGGCATAGGCCTCAATCAGCGCAGAAAAATTCTTCCGAAAATCAAAACCACCAGGGGTATACATCACCATCTTGCGCTGGAGAGCATAGCGTCGGCGCAGTTGATCGACGGCATCATCGTTCAAGGTCAGCGGGCGGAAACGCGCATCGACGGCCGTCGAGATCGTCACAACGCGCTCTTCGGCAAAACCCAAGGCCTCGATAGCCTCACGCCTGGAGTGTTCCGAAATGGCCAGAAGCAGATCAGCGCGTTTCAGCGAATCGATTTTCCGATGGTAGTAATCGCGTTCGCAATCCACCGGCAAATAAACGTCGGGATTGAGCAGCGGAATCAGGTCATACAGCGTGACAGCCGTATGCGGGCCACGGCTTAGCTGCCCGACCGAAGTGCTGGCAGGGTTGGCAAACCCCTCGAATAAGCTAGAGACAAAGACCGCATCCGGTCGCAGTTGTTCGAGAAAATGTTCGCGCACCAACTCGGCCACCCGCGCCCGCCAAGCGTTGGCGGGTACGTTTTCGGCCACCGGCAGCGGAATTTCAAAGACACAAATACGCTCGGGCGGCAGCAATCCGGCAAAAGCCTGACGGATGTCCGGAATACTCTCGGCCAGCGCCGCATTCAAGGCAATCCACAACTCATGCTCGCCCGCGTTGCGCGCCATGGCCAGCGCCAGAGACAAAGAATAACGCCCGATACCCCGAAACCGGCTATCGGACTGCGCGCCCTGCAAGTCAATGACGATGCGCATCAATGCTTCTCCTGGCGTTTGCTGTCCATCGCCGTCTTTAACTCATTGTAAATCTGGTGCGCACGCGGCGTCAGCGTATCGACGTTCGATGTTGCGCCGTAACGCCGTGCGATGCCGAGCAACTGCCGATAAAGCGCCGGATAGCGCATCAAACGCTGGTTCAGGCGATGACTCAAGGCCGAATGCCGCAGCACAAAGCGCATCGTCGCCGCCAGAGGGCGCTGAAACGTCTCGATACTGCTGTGCAACAGGCCATTCGCCAACCGCCGCATCGCAACAGCGGGCTGAATAAACACCCCTCCGACGAAACGCAACGGCCCAGTGACGCGCCACGACAAACTTGCCAGGAGCGCCGTTTTCTCAAGCGCCAAGGTATTCGCCTGCTGTTCAGCCGCCTGCGCCTGCTGTTCAGCCGCCTGCGCCTGCTGTTCAGCCGCCTGCGCCCGTTGTTCAGCCGCCCGCGCCCGTTGTTCAGCATCGCGCAATTGCTCGTGCAAGCCCGCTATACAAGAAAGCGCATCGTTCATAGCGCTCGTCTGTTCTTCCGTATTCGCCATCCGTCGATCCAGCGCCTCCATACGCTCGAAAACCCTTTTATCGTAGCGGCTAGCCAGATGGTTCAACTCGACGCCATAGGGCTTATCGAAGGCGACATCAAATAA
>CAYWLC010000155.1:0-6615 GCA_964458895.1 uncultured Luteolibacter sp.
CGCGTCGGGTCGGTGGCGTCGAGTTCGAGCTCGCAGCCGCCGATCTCCTCCAACATCTCGCCGTACGGCGACGAGCGCGGATCAAGTTTGGTCAGCGCGTGCGACAAGCGGTCGATTTTTTCGCGCAAGGCGACGGTTTCGCCGAAGGCGGATTCGGTTTCGTGCCAGAGCGAGCGTCCGCGGACATGGACGCCCTCCTGCGGCAGGTAACCGATGCGGGTGCCCTTGGGTGCGCTGATCAGGCCGGCGCTGGGCGGCAGCATGCCCGCGATGCATTTCATCAAGGTCGTCTTGCCCGCGCCGTTGTGGCTGGCGAACGCGATGCGCTCGCGCGGCTGCACGGAGAAGGAAAGGTCGTTGAAGAGGACGCGCGCGCCAAACTCCACACGCAGTGACTGGACGGAAATCATCGGGCGGCGGAGAATGCACGCCTCAGCGCCCGGGTCAAGCCGGAGCGAGCCTCACTTGAGGGTGAATTTCCGGCCACGGCCGTTTTCCCATGCGGTGCGCACGCTGGTGTAAAGCGCGGTGAGTTGTTCTTCGGACTCGACGCGGAATTCAATTTCACGGGCGTGGGTGGTGTCGGGAAATTTCTTGATGACCATGTTGTGGGCGTCGGTGCCTGCGGTGGCGGCCGCCTTGTCCATGAGTTCGCGCGCGCGGTCCACCATTCCGGCCGCAGTGGCCCCGGCATGGCTGCCTTTCATCACATCGCTCAGTGGAGCCAGGAAATAAATGCGCACCAGCGCCTGGCCAAGGGCGTCCACGCTGACCTCATCGACGACAATCCCGCCGTCTAACAAATACTTGTGACGGCTGATGGCCGAGATGCGGTCGAGGGCGACCATGTAGTGGCCGCCGTCAGGGAAGCTGGCCTGCCAGAAACGGTTGGGTTGGGTGGCATCGTCGATTTTCGGATTGGTGGTGCCGGCTGCGGCCGGGGTGGCGGTCTGGCTTTGGACCCCGGCTTGCAGGGAAACCAAGCACAAAACCACGATCACTGCGGAAATGGATTTACGGAACATGGGTATAAACTGGCAGCATCCCCGCCGTTTGGCCAGCGCAGAAATGGGCCGCCAACAATGCGCTTGGCACAAGCCAACGAATCATTACGGTGGAAGGCATGGAACTCGCCGCTGGCATGGCAGGCCGGCGGATCTAACATTCAACCCTTAACTCATGCACGACCACTCGGAAATCCTGATCGACCTTGCGCTCGCCGAAGACATCGGCACCGGCGATGTCACCTCATCGTACTTCGTTCCTGAAGGCCGGCTTGCCCGGGCGTTTGTTGCGGTGCGCAAAGAGGGTGTGGTTTCCGGGGTGGAACTCGCGGCCCGGGTATTTGCCAAAGTGGACCCCGCGCTTGAAGTGGAGATTCTCATTCCGGATGGCAACCGGGTGAGTGCCGGCGCCCTGCTGCTGCGCGCCGAGGGTTCCGCCCGATCCATTCTCACCGCCGAGCGCACCGCGCTGAATTTCCTCCAACGCCTGAGCGGCGTGGCCACGCTCACCGCGAAATACGTGGATCTGGTGAATGGCACGGGCACCCGCATCCTCGACACCCGCAAAACCACTCCCGGATTCCGCTTGTTGGAAAAACGCGCGGTCACCCACGGCGGTGGCTCTAACCACCGGTTGGGCCTCTACGACCGCGCCATGCTCAAGGACAACCACCTGTTCGCCGAAGGCGGTCTGCCGGAAATCCAGGCGGCCATCCACCGCCTAAAATCCGATAGACCCGACATCGAAGTCGAGTTGGAAGCCGACCACCCCGACCAGGTGCGCGCGTTTCTCATGCTTGAGGGCGTCGATCACATCCTGCTGGACAACATGAGCACCGAGGATCTAACAGAATGCGTTGCCGCGCGCGGCGGGCACACCACTCCGCAGTTGGAAGCCAGCGGCGGCGTCACCCTCAAAACCCTGCGCGCCATCGCCGAAACCGGCGTGGATTTCATCTCGGTGGGCGCGCTCACCCACTCCGCGCCCGCGCTGGACATCGGCCTGGACTTCACCCCGCTCTGACCTAACAAACCATGAGTATTGACTTCACAGAAGCGGCTTCCGGCCTTCCCGCGCCCTTCCGGCTGCGGGTCATGGAGTCGGCGGGTTCGACCAATGACGAGGTCCGCGCGCTGGCGGTGGCGGGCGAGCCGGGCGGCCTGGTGCTGCTGGCTCTAACACAAACCGGCGGTCGCGGGCGCAGGGGTGCCGCATGGTTTTCCACGGCGGGCGACTCGCTCGCGTTCTCCATTCTCATCCGGCCGGAGGAAACCAAGGCCTTGTGGCCGCGCCTCGCGCTGGCGACCGGCCTCGCCGTGGCCGAGGCGCTCGAATCCTTCGGGCCCGCCACCGGCATCAAGTGGCCCAACGATGTCTGGATCCGCGGCCGCAAGGTGGCGGGCATCCTCGTCGAAGCAGGGCCGGATTTTGTCATCGTCGGCATCGGCATCAACATCAACACCCGGAGCTTCCCCGCGGAGATCGCGGACATCGCCACCTCGCTGGCACTGTCAACGGATCTAACACATTCCCTGGCGGACGTGCTGGGTGCGGTCATCCATCGCTTCGCCGTGCGCCACCGGCAGATCGGCGCGGACTTCAATGATATGTTGGATTGCGTGCGCCAGCGCTGTGTGCTCACCGGCCACCCGGTATCACTCACCACCTCCGGCGGCACCCGCACGGGAACCGTGGAAGGCATCGCCCCGGGCGGGGAACTCATGCTGCGCACCGCCAACGGTCTTGAAAACCTCATCCAGGCGGATGAGGTTAGATTTTCTTAACAGAATCAATTTTGACAGCTGCAAAGAGGCGCAAAAACACGCAAAAAATCCGGATTTTTTCGAGTTTTGTGAATTTTTGCGGCTAAACCTCCCGACTAGCTTGACTGTTACAGGCGGCGGGCAGAATGCCCGCGCCACGTGGCCCGGGCATTCTGCCCGGAGCCCCCATACAATAGTTACTCCAGATTCCACACCCAGCGCAGCGCGGGTTCTGGTGCGAATAACAAATAACCTCTTCTCCCCCCCGCATCCTCACATCCCCGGTCTAACAGTCTTGCCGTTGTCCCTTGCGGGGGCGGAGCCGTTTGCTTCAGGGAACGTGCGGGTGCCGCGGACCTGATAGTGAGTGTGCAGCAGTTCGTGGGAGAGGTGGCCGAGCGGCTTGCCGAGGAATTGTTGATAGAGCGCCTGGACCGACGGGTTCTCGTGGGACTTTCGCAGCGGCAGGCTGCGGTCCTCCTGATAGATGCCCTCGCTGCGTTTGGACCGGGTGTTGTTCTCCAGGGTGATCGGCTGGCCGCCGCCGCCGATGCAGCCGCCCGGACAGGTCATGACCTCGATGAAGTGATAGGGCGATGTGCCCGCCTTGATCTGCTCGACAAGCACCCGGGCGTTGCCGAGCCCGTTGGCGACGGCCACCTTGAGCGTGACGTCGCCGATTTGGATGTCGGCCTCCTTGATGCCCTCGAGTCCGCGCACCTGTTCGAAGTCAACGCGCTCAAGGGTCGTGCCGCTGACCACCTCATAGGCGGTGCGCAGGGCCGCTTCCATGACCCCGCCGGTGACGCCGAAAATGACCGCCGCGCCGGTGGATTCACCTAAGGGATCATCAAACGGCTCATCCTTGAATCCGGCGAAGTCAATGCCGGCCTCCTTGAGCATGCGGGCCAGCTCGCGCGTGGTCAGGACATGGTCCACATCGGGGAAATGATCGGCGTCCTTGAGGCCCGTCTTGTTTTTCCAATAGTGGAAGGCGGCGTCCATTTCCGGCCGTTTGGCCTCGTATTTCTTGGCCGTGCACGGCATGACCGAGACCACCACGACATCGCGCGGGTCGAGATTGAGTTTTTCGGCATAGAAGGTTTTGGCGAGCGGCCCGAACATCTGCTGGGGCGACTTGCAACTTGATAGATGCGGCAGCAGGCCCGGATAGAAATGCTCGGCGAACTTGATCCATCCGGGAGAACACGACGTGATCATCGGCAGCACTCCGTTGTTAGTGAGCCGATCTATCAATTCGTGCCCCTCCTCCATGATCGTCAGGTCCGCAGTGAAATTGGTGTCGAACACGCCGTTGAATCCCAGCCTGCGCAGCGCGGCGGCCAGCTTGCCGGTGACCGGCGTGCCCTGCGGGATGCCGAAGGCCTCACCGATGGCGACGCGCACCGCGGGAGCCGTCTGCACCACCACGGTTTTTTTCGGATTGGCCAGGGCGTCCCAGACCTCGGCAACTTCCGATTTTTCAACCAGCGCGCCGGTCGGGCAGACCAGCACGCACTGGCCGCAGTTGATGCAATACGAATGGCCGAGACCATTGTGGCCGAAGGTGGAAACCACGGTGTTCTGGCCGCGGTTCATCGAATCAATGGCGTTGACCCCCTGCACCTTGGCGCACACGGCCACGCAGCGTTTGCATAGGATGCATTTGTTAGAATCGCGGATGATCGAATCCGAACTGAGGTCCACCGGCCGGTCGAGGCGGCGGGTGGCGGCATAGGGGGTTTCGCGCACGCCGAGGTCGAACGCCAGCGCGCGCAGCTCGCAGTTCTGGTTGCGGTCGCAGGTGAAACAATCCTGCGGATGGTTGGCCAGGATCAGCTCAAGATTGGTCTTGCGGGCATCGCGCACCCGTTCGCTGCGTGTCGAGATGGCCATGCCGTCGAAGACGTGGTTCACGCAGGAACGCGTCAGTGTGCGCGCACCTTTGACCTCGACCACGCACAGCGAGCAGGCAGCGTCGGCCACCAGGCCTTCCATATAACAAAGCGCGGGAACCTCGATGCCCGATTCGCGGCAGGCCTGTAGAATGGTGATGCCGGCGGGCACTGTGTAGGGCCAACCGTCAATGTGGATCGTTACGGTTTCGTTCATAGGGTGAGGGGTTGTCATTTCACATCGCAGCGCAGGCAGCGGCAGGCTTCTGCCAGCGCGTTCTTTTCCGACAAGCCGGACGAAATCTCCCAGAAATTGCCGCGACGGGCGGCGACCGGAAGCTCGCGCAGCGGGCGCTTGCCGCCGACTTGCGGGACGGCGGGAATTTCGTTAGAGTAGCGGATCTCGCGGAACAATTGGAGAAACCGGCTCTGGCCGTTCATCAACCTGCGGTCGATCACCTCGGCGACTTTCTTGCCGGACGCCATCGCCTCGGATGCCGTCGAGGGCCCGATGGTGGCGTCGCCGCCGGCATAGACCTTGGGATGGCTGGTTTGCAAGGTGAGCGGATGGACCTCTATGGTTCCGTTAGATCGCACGTTGATGCCCAGCGGCTTGAGGAAACCGGCATTGACCTGTTCGCCGATGGCAAGCATGACGGTATCGCAGGGGAGGACTTCGGATTGGCCGCTGGCCACGGGTGTGCGGCGGCCGGAGGAATCCACGTCCCCGGGAATCATGCGTTCGACCTCCAGGCCGGTCACGATGCCCTTGTTGCCGACCACCGATTTCGGCGCGGAGAGGAAACGGAATTTCACGCCCTCACGTTCAGCATCGTGCACTTCATCGGCGTGCGCCGACATGTCGCTGCGCTCGCGTCGATAGATGACCGTGACATGGGCTCCGATGCGGTGGGCCGATCGGGCCGCATCAATGGCGACGTTGCCCGCGCCGATGACGCACACCTGTTTGCCGACATCCGGCCTGCGGTCGCGCGCCACTTCTTCGAGAAACTCGACGCCGGGGATGACCCCGTTGAGCGCGATGCCCGGAATATCCAGCGAGGAGCTGTCCTGCGCGCCGATGGCGACAAAGACCGCGTCGTAATCCTTCTCGAGTTGCGCCAGCGCGATGTCCTTGCCGATGCGGGTGCGGTATTTGAATCTAACACCGAAGCGCTTGATGAAACCGATCTCGCGTTCGAGCACGGCGCGCGGCAAACGGTATTCAGGGATGGTGAAGCGCACGATGCCGCCCGGTCCCTCGTTGGCATCGAAGATGGTCACGCCATGGCCGAGGCGCGCCAGATAGTATGCGGCGGTCACCCCTGCGGGACCCGCGCCGATGATGGCGATTTTTTTGCCGGTGGCGGGCAGGCGTTCGCCTAACAATTTTTCATGCACCGTATCGGCGAGTCCGGTGTTGTAGGCGTAGTCCGCGATGTAGCGGTGCACCTCGCCCTGGGCGACGGCCTCGTCGGCGTCGGCGCGGCGGCAGCGGACCTTGCAATGGTAGCGGCAGATGCGGCCGGTGGTGGCGGGCAGCGGGTTGTCGCGGATGACCAGTTCGAAGGCCTCCTCCATGCGGTGTTCCTTGAGCAACTGGAGATAACCCGGAATGTTCATGTGGAGCGGGCAGGAATTCTCGCAGGGTGCGCGGAACAGCGCTTCGCATTCGCCGGCCTCGCAGCGTTTCTCCTTGATGTGCTGCTCGTATTCCGTCCGGAAATACTTCAGTGTTGTTAGAACCGGGTTGGGTCCGGTCTGGCCAAGGCCGCAGAGCGCGGTATCACCGATGACCCTGCCGAGGTGTTCGAGCCGGGCGATATCTGACATTTCGCCGCGTCCTTCGGTGATGGCCTTGAGGATGCGCAGGATCTGGTTGAGGCCCTCGCGGCAGGGCACGCACTTGCCGCAGGATTCGGAGGTGGTGAATTCGAGGAAATAGCGGGCCA
>CAYWLC010000156.1:0-6567 GCA_964458895.1 uncultured Luteolibacter sp.
CGGAGTCTAACACGATCACGTCGATGGCATTCGAGCGCACGAGCGCCTCGCAGATTTGCAGGGCCTCCTCACCCGAGGACGGCTGGGAAATGAGGAGGTCGTCGAGATTGACGCCGAGCTTGCGGGCGTATTGCGGATCAAGCGCGTGCTCAACATCAATGAAGGCTGCCAGGCCGCCACGTTTCTGGGCTTGGGCGATGGCGGTGAGTGTGAGGGTGGTTTTGCCGGAGGATTCCGGGCCGAAGACTTCGATGATACGACCACGGGGAAACCCGCCGACGCCCAAGGCGCGGTCAATGAGGAGATTGCCGGTTGGGATCACGTCCACATCGACGCAGTGGGCGTCGCCGAGGCGCATGATGGCGGCTTCGCCGAATTCCTTTTGGATGTGGGCGATGGCGAGGTCCAGGTTGCGCTTGCGGGCGTCTTGGAGTTTTTCGTTGGCGGATTCTTCTGCGGTTGCTTTGGCGGCCATGAGTGGGTGGGGTGATGTGAGGACGGAAATACGCCCAAGGAACGGTCATGGCAAGAAAAAAGATGTTCGGTCGAACAAAAAAGTGAATTTCACCCAACCCGCCTAAAGCAAGTATCGCATCTCTGGGAGCTAGGAGCCGGGGCCGAGGGCGGTCTATTTGCCTTCGATGGTGAGGCGGGCTTTGCCCTCGGGATCTTTGACGGGATCCTGCACCCAGGTCATCGTGAAACCCTTCCACAGTGCGGTTTTATCGTTCTTCAATTGAATTGAGGAATTAGGGGAGGCAATAAACTCGAGTTTTCTCGTGCCGTAAACCGACACGGGGTCGAATCTGACCCCGGTGACTGCGGGTTCGTTGAACTCCGCCGCCGTGAGATTCACTTCCGATGCGAACGCCACTTTTTTGCGTTTGCCGTCGATGAATTTCAGATTGAGGCTGTCTTTGGCGATTCTTTTCTGGAAGTCTTTTTCCTCTTTGCCCTCCAGCGGTTTTTGGTGGTGATAGAAGAAAGGCACATACATACAGATCGTCATGCGGATCGAGTTTTTCGGAATGGTTTTGGATTCCACCACGTGACCGCTGATGGCGACGATGCCGTGCACCTGTTCGAGGACAAGTTCAACCGGAATCTCACCGATGAGCTTGGCTTGGATGACGGCTTTTTCGAGTTTGTCGGTGGCGGGTTGGGTGGAGTTAAACGAAGTGGGGATGAACGGCAGAGGCGAAGCGGTCCCATCGGGCTGGACTTGCTCAAAGCCGACGACCAGCTTGATCTTGCAGTTATTCGCCATGGCACCACCCTTATCGGTCAGCGGGAGGACGGCCAGTCTCCCCGTCGATTCGACGGTCAACTGGATGCGTTTGTTGGTGAAAACCGCATAATAGCCGAACCATGGGCGAATCCCGAGCGTTGGCAGCTCGGCGGAAACGGTTTCAAACCCGGTGGCGGCAAGCAAAACGGAGGCGATCAATCCGGTAACCGAAAGTGGATTTTTCATGTGCCCCGAGCCTGTCCCTCACCATGGCCGATGCAAGCCAAAAAAGACAGACAAAGGCCTTATTCAGCACCAGAACCCGCGCTGCGCTGGGTGTGGATTGAAGATTAAGTTCCGGTAGCGACGAACCCCTGTGAGGCGCGCAAACTAACCACTGAAACACTGAGCACCGCTGAGAGAACTGATTTTTCCGGATTCTCAGTGGAATCAGTGGCGCTCAGTGCCTTTGCCTCGTTATTCAGGAGAGTGTGCTCAGAAGGATCAACGACCGTCTCTCTAACAAATCAGCCTCACGCCCCGGAATCCACGCCGCGCCTTCCCTGCATGGCACGCAGCAGGGTGAGCTCGTCCGCATGTTCCAAGCCGCCGCCCGCTGGCAATCCTTGCGCGATGCGCGTGAGCCGGCAGCCGCACCCGCGCAGCAGTTCTGCTAGATAATTCGCAGTGGCCTCACCCTCGACGTCGGAGCCCAGCGCGAGAATGACCTCGATGCCGGGAGCTGCGGCTTCGATGCGGCGCAGCAGCGCCGGAATGCGCAGGTCTTCCGGCGTCACGCGGTCGAGTGGCGAGAGTTTGCCGCCGAGGCAGTGGTAACGCCCGCGGAAGGCGCCAGACCTCTCTAACGGAAGCACGTCGGTCGCCTGCTCCACCACGCAGAGCATGCGGTCATCGCGCTTGGGATCGTCACAGAGTCCGCAGCCGGCGGGCGTGGCGAAAAAGCCGCAATCCTCGCAGGCACGGATGGTTTCGCGGGCCGTCCGCAGCGCATCCGCCAGTTCTAACGGATTTGCCCTGGGGCTTTGGAGCAGCCAGACGGCGATGCGTTCGGCGCTGCGCGGACCGATGCCGGGCAGGCGCTTGAGTTCGCCGACCAACATTCTAACAGGTTGAGGGAAGTCGGCCTGGCTCATGGTCGGGTGGGGGGTGATGGGTCGCCGGCCATGCGATGGTTGGTGGCGTATACCATGGCACAAGCGCCGGACCACAGGGTGGCGATCCATGGTGCGGCGATGTCCGGAGCATGGGCGGCGAGGCTGAGAACCGGGGCCCAGGCGGCGGTCAGCACGATGGAGCTGATCCACAAAATGCCGCGCCGTCCCTGGCCGGGCGTGCTGAGGATGGCGGCGGCCAGGCCGCAGGAGAAGGCGACCGTAGCCAGCCAGACGCTCCAAGCGGGCAGGTGTTTGGGAAACGTTTCCGCGCCATTTCGCGATACGAGGCGGGCGATTTCCGCATTCATGCGCTCGAGCAATCCGAGTGCTGCCAATCCCGCGACAAGCGCCAAGGAAAGCCCCCCGATGGCGGCGGCAGGCACGAGGACATGGCCTGGAGTCCGGGATGATTTGCGCTTGTTGGGGGTCACGGGCCAAAGCGTAGCCCGCCAGCCATGGGGCATCAAGCCGGGTCTCAAGCTCTGGCTCGAAAATCACCCGGTTTGCGATTCCGCAACAAAGCAATCATTGCAAAACGGCTCCATCGGGGAAAACATCCACAGCGCCACGGTGCCGCATTTCCAATCCCCATCATCCATGCCTTCCCACAAAACCGCCCCGCTCAAAGAGGAAATCTCAGCCATGACACCTTTTGTTGGGCTGGCCATCGAGTGCGTCTTCGTGGTCTCCAACCCGCGGCAGGCCGCCCAAGCTCTGGAGGAACTGACCCGGGCCCAAACCGTAGGCTTTGACACCGAATCCAAACCCACCTTCCACAAGGGCCAGAAATCCGAGGGCCCGCACGTCCTGCAGTTCGCCACCCCACACAAGGCTTTCATCTTCCATTCGCATGTCGCCGAAACCCAGGCGGTCATCCTCGAACTCTTGCTCAATCCCAAACTCACCAAGATCGGCTTCGATCTCAAAGGGGATCTCCAACAGATATCTAACAGATTTGGCATCCGCCCCGCCGCCGTCGTGGACCTCGGACGCTCGTTCAAACAACTCGGCTACCGCAACACCATCGGCGCGTCCGCCGCCATCGCCATGCTCTTCAGGCAAAGGCTCCACAAATCCAAATCCATCACCACCTCCAACTGGGCCGCCCGGCAACTGACCGACCGCCAGTTGCTCTACGCCGCCAACGACGCCTACGCTGCCATCCGGGTGTTTCACGAGCTTGGCAAAACCCAGGGTCCGGCGGACGGCACCGCGCCTGCGGCCCACCCCTGATTTCTAACATTTCACGCCAGGTCCATCACCAGCACCTTCGCCCACCAGTCCTTGAAGGTGTTGATGAACGCATGGTGGTCGGCATCCGCCTGATAGGCGTCGTGATCCTCAACCGTGGCGAACTGCATGCTGAGGGCGTAGGTCCATGATTGGTCGATGACCGGCCGCTGCGCGACCCTGGCCGGCACCGCCCAGCGTCCGCCGGACACCAGCGGGATCTCGAACAAACGCTCCAAGCCCTGTTCGAACATCGCGCGGTCCGCCACGTTTTGTTGCTCCTCTTTCAACCAGAAATACACGTGATGCTCCATGCCGTGGGGGATTAGCCGATGTGCGACCGCTTGGCAAGGCCGGACGTTCGTTCGGAGTTCCGCGTTCACGCGGTCTTCATCCGGCAAAAAAGCCGGGGCCTCACCGCAGCACATGTTCTAGCAGCAGGCTTTGGATGGCGCAATACAACTGGGAACGGAGGAAGGCGGAACGATGGGCCGACGGGAGTTCGGCGGGATCCATCAGATCTGCCGGGCCGAAGTGGAAGCGTTCCTCAAGCGCGAGGCGGGCCTGGTTGAGGGCGCTGTACCAATGGAACCCGTCGTCGCGCGTGATCCAGAGCAGGCCGGAACCGCCTGCGGCTTCGAAGCGCGCGGCAGTGATGGCGGCGGCGAGGTGGGCGAGGTGCGAGTGAAAACCATCTTCAAGATCGGGCACCACGTATTCCAGCCAATCCGGGGCCACATCCTTGTCGGTGATGAGTCGGCCCAGCCGTCGGGAGAGTTTCTCATCGCAGGACACGGCGTCGTGCGTGATGCCGCTGAGCAATTGCCAGTCGCCATCGTCCTCGGCGTCGATGCGAAGTCCGCCTTCCAATGTCGGCATGATCTTCATTCCGATTTTTCCAGTGAGGTTTTCAGTTGGTGGGACTGGAGTTGTTGGACATAGAACTCCGCCTTCTCGCGCTGGCCGTTCCAGACGATTGAGCGGCCTTGTTTGTGGACCTGCATCATCAGGATCGCGGCTTTCTTTTCATCGTAGCCAAACACCTTCATGAGCACGTAGGTCACATATCCCATCAGGTTCACCGGATCGTCGTGAACAAGCACGTTCCACGGCACATCGAGCGAGGTGGCTTCGCGGGTCTCGGTGAGGGTGTCGGATTTCCCCATAAAATCAGATAGAGTTAGAAACGGGTGCGTCCACCCATTTGCCGTGTTCACGGATGAGGTCGATCAGACGTTCCACGGCCTCGGCTTCCGGGATGTTGAAGCGCACGGCGGTCTTGCCGACGTAAAGGTTGATTTTTTCCGGGGAGCCGCCGACATAGCCGAAATCCGCGTCGGCCATCTCGCCGGGGCCGTTGACGATGCAGCCCATGACGGCGATGCGCACGCCCTTGAGGTGGCCGGTCGCCGCGCGGATCTTCTGCGTGGTGTGCTGGAGGTTGAAGAGCGTGCGCCCGCAACTCGGACAGGCGACATAGTCGGTCTTGAAAATGCGGGCGCCCGCCGCCTGCAGGATGTTGTAGGCGAGGCGCAGCGATGGCTCCGGCGCGGGCTCGCCCCTAACAATCACCGCGTCGCCGATGCCGTCGCAGAGCAACGAGCCGAGGTTTTGCGCGGCGGTCGTGGTTGCGGCATCCTGTGCGCACTCGCCGCCCAGCACATCCTTCAACAGGATCGGATGCCGCGCATCCACCCGCGAGGCTAACAGCCGGAACGCGGGGATCACCTCCATGGCCGTGTGGTCCGCCACGGTGACCAGGCAGGGGTCGGGGCCGGTGTTGAGCGCGGTGACCGCCACTTCGTCGCGCGGGTCGATTTCCAACACGCCGGATTTTTCCATGATGATTTCCGGTTTGAAATCACCCAGGGTGGATATCTTTTCAGCGAGCGTGTTCCAGTGTTCCCGGGTGGTGAAGACACGCAACGCGTTTTCACCGCCCAGCGCATGACCCATGATGGTGACCGGCGAACTACGACGTCTCTCGTAGGAAAACGGATCGTAACTCGGGGTGAATGCAGTCGTGGCTGCGGCGTCCCGCCGCAGGCCGTCCCCGGAGCGTCCCGCTCCGGACACATCCGCCCACGAATCGCCATAGCGTGATCCCGTCCACTTGCCCGAAGCGTTTCCTTTCCGGGGATTTTCCATGACATAACGTATCTGGTGCAGGAAGTCATCCGAATCTCTAATCAAATGATCGTAATATTCCACCTGCCAGAACGCTCCCTGCCGGTTGAGGAGTTCATTCGCTTTTTTCGAAGTGAACGACTTCCACGATTGAACAATTTTCCCCAAGTCATGCCCGTCATGGGGGCGAATTACGGCATGCACGTGATTGGGCATCACCGCCCATGCGAACAAGGTGTATCTCTCATCGTCGAAGTGTTTCAGCGCGTGCTCCACAAGGCTGGCGATTTCAGGGTGCCTGAGAACACACTCGCCATGGCATTTGTTGAGAGCGGCGTCGAGAAATGACTCCTCGAGGATTGCGATTTCAGATCGGGTTGAAACAAGAGCTTCGAGCGAACTGCGGGATCCACCCTGGCTGGCGAGTTCCTGAAGTCGCATCGCCAGAATCTTTTTCCGTTTGTGGTAATCTTCCAAAGCGGAGGCGGGAACGGAGTCTTTTAGCCGGAAAGTCACGGCATAGGTGGCACCGGGAATGCGCCAGTGCGGGAGATAGGTGGAATCATGTTTTTCGACGTGATTCCAATCAGGATGGATGGTTTGCGCATCCGATTGAATCAAGGGGCGGGACGCCCCTTGGACGGCCTGCGGCGGGACGCCGCAGCTGCGGTTGTATGGCTCCACCAGCGCGCGGGCCACAGGGATTTCATGCACCGAATCTTCTGTTAGAGAGACGCGGATCGTGTCGCCGATGCCGTCGGCCAGCAGCGAGCCGATGCCGATGGCGCTCTTGATGCGGCCGTCCTC
>CAYWLC010000157.1:0-4927 GCA_964458895.1 uncultured Luteolibacter sp.
ACCAACCCCCTGTTTGATCTACTTCAATATCAAAAGAATCTAAACGCCACTGGTATGCAGTACCAGTTAAGAACTTAATAGAAATATAACGACCAGACACCAAGCAATCATTAGCAATTGTACTTCCTATTGTATGCGTCATAGGATCAGAATACGTTGGATTGCCCCACGGGTCATCTTGAGAACCTACCTGTATAAGCACTGTATCGCCTATGTTGCCCGTTATTCTTGGCCTAATACCTTTTATCAACTTAATGCTTTCTGGCATCTCAAACGACAATCCTCTGCGCTCTAAGTATGCCTGTGGAAGCACACCATCAAACGATGCAGAAGCATCAAGCATATAAAGTTTAACATCAGCACTACCTGCAATAACCCTTGCATTACTTGGAACAAAGTCTGGCCCATTCCATAAGGTTAGATCAGAAGCCCAGGGTTGTGAATCTTGCGCCCAGTTGCCAGCTAGTCCATTATCAACAGGCCCATACCCAGCATGATTAAGATTAGGCATCTGGCGTGTTGATACAGTCTTATCTTTGTAGTTATATACAAGTGATGTATCGCATGAAGTTGCACCGATTGACGGAAAGCATATATACACTTCATTAAAAAATGGGTTAGTAAACACAAAACACTTGATGACATTATCAACATCAATATTTTGAAATAACCAACGCCTTGTTGCCTTATCAAGTATAGATTGCGCAGTGCTTCCATCGTGAATAATTACGTCATTATTAGTTAATACAACATGAAACCCATCAATATCAGTAACACAATTGCGGTTCATGATTCCTGATTTATTAAATACCTTTGATGATTTGAATATAAAGTTACCACCAATATAATCTAGTCGCCATGTGCTGTTTTCTTTATACACAATAAAGGAGTCACGCAACTGCATGCCATCAATAACAATATCATAACCCTCGGCAAGGTCAAACTCACCAGATAGGTTAGTTGGGTCTGTTTCATCCCATGTTGACGGTAATCCACCAGGGTCTGCTGGTTGTGACCACTTCACCATGTATGGATAAGTAGCATTTGCTTTGGTGACATTCAAGGCAATTAAAAAGTTCTTGTACGCCCTGATTGACTTGCAATACATATTGACAGGCCAGTTAGGAAGATTTACAAACTTTGATGCGTTACTAAGATTCCATGCCATCGGTGGAAAGTTACTGTCTGCTGCATTAATAACCGGAACACCGGAAAGCAATGTAGAAGTCCAGCTCATTGGATTACCAACACCGCCATTAATTAATGTTTCACCACTCTCGGCAGTAAGTGTAAATCCAGATTCTGTAATAAGGTCAAGATAAAACCCATTCCACGATGCATGGGTAATATCTGTGTGCTGTGATCCTGTTGGTGTATTGGTAACAGAAAATTGTTTGTAGTTAGATAAATAGACCCAATAACGGCTGCCTTGAACATTACAAGGCAGTACATGGAGTGGTGCATAAGAAGGAGAGTTATAGACCTCGCCATGTCCTAAATATTGCAAGGCATAGCCATCTAAAAACCTAATATTCTTTGCATCACTCCATGCATTAATTGGCATTTCAGACTGTGATAGGTCACGATTAAGACCTATCTGTCCTGTTCCTTTTACCTTAACTAAAGGCATTTATATAGCCTGACCTGTCAGTATTGCCTCTTTACGTCCTGCCGCCAAATAAGGAGCAGGAGGTGTCAAAGCTGGCATTACATTTGTTGCTGATAAATAATCAAGCGTTTGACTCATAGAATCAAGTGCAAGATTAACTTCTGTTACTCTTATATCTTGAAAGCGAGTCCAAAACACTTTAACTATAGGATCAGTTGAGTTTTGAATGTACGCTTGTTCCTGTGGGTAAAAGCACATCATAAATTGCATAACTGGTATCGCAGGAGGGACAGGCGCAGGAGCTTTAAAAGAGGGTACGCCATCTTTAACTGTGCATATCCATCCAAGTTCAACAGTAACTGAATCATCAACAACATAATCAGATACCGTTGATGCTCCAGAATCTCCTAATATGGCGATACCAGTAACTATATTATTTTCTACATTAATATATTTCATCTTAATATCCTGTTTCTAATGCAGTTACTGTAACAAAAGTGTTTGCAGTTCCTATAAAAGTAATTGCTATGCCACTATTTCCCCACATTGAGAAACTTACTGTGCTAGCTGCCGGAACATATATATTCATACCATTGACACTGGCGTATGAATTGATGCTTGCTGATAAAATAATAGTGAATTTTGTAAGAACAGTGGGCGTATAAACAACTGTGCCAACCCCTGCAATGCTTGCTATAATTCCTGAAGCCATTATAAATCCTTAATTTATTGGAGTAGAGTTAGGAGGTGGTAACACTAATGCAGTTTTACCCGTTATTTTGCAAATGCCTATGTTTGATAAGCCAAATGTAACGGAAGTAGAGCCTTTTAATTTGTTTATGACTTTAGCCCCAGAACCAATATCGACATTAATAAAACTATTTTCACTACCTGATGATTCTGCAATGCCAGAAATAGTTGATTTAACTGCTTTGTAAAAATAAATATTAGGCATATCGGTTGCACTAACAACAACATATAATCCAACAGCACCATCAGTTAAAGCTATCATGCCACCACTTTTATACACGTTATTTATAGAACTTGGTGCTATATTTGATGTTGCTGTACTTACGTTTAGCTCAGTTAATGATTTTGTACTAAAGCTAGTTATATTTTTAGCCGAATCAACAGTAATAATATTCTTATTACTGTCCATAACCCCAAACCATATGTTCAACCCTGCTCCGCTTGTAGTGGTAATAGAGAAAACTCCAGCTGGTGTTAATTTTATATAGACATATTTTCCAATATAGTCAGATGCTTTAGCAACCGCCCAATAATTGACCCCATCATTAAATAAAAGCCTTACATTATCATTATAGTTTTCACCAGCCACATTGTAAGGATACCCAGCACCTTGTAATACGCCTGAGTTATTAAAAGTCGCCATGCTAATAGTAGAGCCAATTGTATTAAAACCAGCAAAACCGCCTTGTGGTGATGGAACTAATTGAACGGTTGCATTTGAACTATAATTTGTAAAAGCAGTTGATGAAGCCAGTGCTGAAACAATAGCTAATGCGCTACTTAAAACAGTAAATTTAGTACCTGTTGATGATGCAACATTAACAGCCAAGTTACCATTTGACAGTTCGCAAATGCTAAATGTATCAACTGTATTCTGAACAGTACCTGTTGTTGTTGTTGCAACTTGAACTCCAACACTGTTAAATGTTGTAATCCTATTAGCTGATCCTGATCCAACATAAGCTAGTGCAAATCCCCCATTAGCTAAAGCACACATACTAATGTTTCCATTATTAGCAGGGTTAATTGATACTGGGGAAGTCTGAGCTGTAATTGTAGTCCATACGGCAGTTGTAGTGTTGTATGAAACGACCGCATAACTACACCAAGGTGCTGCTGATCCCCATGCACAAATAGCAATATTGCCATTTGATAACATTATCATTTTTGCAGTTCTTGTATTGCTGGCAGTAAATACAATAACATTTCCTGATGCTATTCCCGCTGTGGCTGGTGGAGCTAATGGATTTGGCATTTTTCTTGCATTAACTCTAATAGCTCCACTGGTACTTAGAACTTCTAAAGTATAAAAATATTCTTTATTAGCGTCAATTAAAATACCTGGGTTTATCAACCCATCATTTTGCATAGTTAATGCGTTAGTATTTACAGCACCATTATATGATGTTGAAGATGTTGGGTAAGGTAAAAGCGATGGGTACGCAACAGCTAAATCAGCATTTACAACGGGAGATAAAAGCCCATCTCCATTAGTAACTAAAAGATCATTAGTAGTACAACTTGATGACAACTGACCTGTTATAATTGTTGTAGAAGCTGGATTTGAGCCAGTTGGAAAGGGAAATCCTACATATCCTCTTTGCATTAGTATGCGCCCCCTTCGGCTTGCACTTTAATTCCTACTTGCGTGTCATTAACTGTTGCTCTTAATGACCAACCAGTTGGTACTAAAATTGGGAATAAATTTGGTGTAGTTACTGCTTCAAGCGTGATTGTGGTTACAGCACTTGTACCAGATAATGTTTGTGCCGATATAGGAATCTCAGCATATAAATTATAAACTGTCCCGTCATATCTAAAAATACGAACAACTGAAGTTACTGTATTTCCAACCGGAATAATTACAATTCTTTCAACCTGTCCACCAACTGACGCAGTAAAAATAGTGCCAGTTGTTGTCGGTGCGGTTCTTGAAGTATCGCCAGTTGTAAGAAGTGCCGCCCCCACTGTCGCTGTACTTGCATAATTTATTGTAGATGCCATTGTTAATCCTTAAAAAGTTAAACCTAAGTTATAAAATGATTCTGCAATTGGAGAAGCGATTGAACCCCAACTTGCATTAGTACCATCTGTTGTAACATACTTTCCTGCATTTCCTGCTTGCGCTGGTAGTGCTACGTTAAACGCCTGAGCCGCAACAAATGCACAAGTTGCTATTTGTGTTGTGCTTGTGCCAGAAGATGCAGTTGTTGATGTTGGTACACCTGTTAATGCAGGAGATGCTAATGGTGCAAGTAAATTATCAGCGGCTAAACGTATAGCCGCTTCATTTGCTGTTGATGTTGTAACAAAAGCAGTTGTTGCAACTTGCGTTGTATTTGTTCCGGCTGTTGCTGTTGTAGAAATTGGCACACCAGAAAATGTTGGAGATAACATGTTCATTGCAAACGCTGTTGTTGCAAGATTAACCGTATTATCACCAGCCGTGCGTGTTAATCCTACCGCTGCATTAAGTGTTGTTAGCCCTGTAACACCTAAGGTTCCGGTAAGAGTTGTATTTCCTGTAACGCCTAAGGTTCCACCAATTAACCCATTGCCAGTAACAGT
>CAYWLC010000157.1:5027-6556 GCA_964458895.1 uncultured Luteolibacter sp.
CCAGTATTAGTAATATTTGCCCTATATAGCAAACATAACATAGGCGTGTAGCCAACTAGAGCCGTGCTAGGCGCTAAAACATGGCCTGTTGCTGTACCTGTATCGGTTGCAGTTACTAATATTGCACCAGTGAAGCCATTTAAGGTTTCTTTTAGTATTGTCTTAACTAATCTTAAATGATCGTCACCCTGACTCTTAGGGTCTGATGATGTTGGGTTTGTAATAACCAAATCATTAATATAATTTCCGCTTTCTAGTGCCATTATTTACCCCTGTTTGGTTGCCATAGCCGCATCTTGATTCCAATTTGCTGTATTGGCCCTATTTTTGTCTGCATTATACAATGATTCCATTCCGCTAACTAATTCTACATCTCTGATATAGGTTGCTGCGTAGATCAAACAGCAGTGTAAGTACATATCAGGATATGCAGTTAATAGGTCGTTGGTTGGATTGCTATCGCTTAATGAAGGAATTGTAGAGTTATACTCAAGCACAACATCATAGTTACCATTAGGAATTGGGCCTAGCTTTAGCTTGTTATTTATTATTGCATAACTTTGTGGGATGTTACTTGTGTAGCTTCCCCACCTAGTCCTTAACAATTGCGCTGGCATCTTATCAAGTACATACAAGATGCTTCCCATAGTGATAGTAGCATCTATTAGGCTCCTAAAATCAGAAGGCAATGGTGCTGTATCGGTTCCGGAAACAGTTGTGATGGTAGCGGTTTTTTGCAGTTGGTCAACATCTAATTCTAAAGACATTCTGCTTTCAGCCAGTTTTATAAAGTCTGGTATAACAGCAGTTAGATCATTACGATGAATCCAACTGGCAATTGAGCTTTTAAGTTCTGTAAAATTAGATAACGCCATTACACTTTACCCTTCCAGATTCTAAATCCTTCTAAACTTTTATCGTTTAAAAGTGTTTTTATGTGTTCTTTATCACGCATAAACTCGGTGAATGTTATCCCAGTCCTATTAATATAAGATTCAATAATAACCATTGGGATAGTTGCCGCATGTTTCATGTCATGACTACCAGTATTTCCCTGGTCAACCCTTTCTTTTACACTATCAAGTATCTCTGTTGTGTCTTGAAAAGATTGGACAATTACCTTGTCACCTTGACTGACAACACGAGTCTGCATCTCCATTAGCTATTATCCAATGCAATCACGTTTACCTTGCCTGCTGCCGAATCTTGTATAGCTGCAACATGAGTATTACCACTAACAACAATACATAACTCATTATTTGGTTGTAGAAGTATATCATTACCAGTTGCTGTAACTGTTGAATCACCTATCTTAACAAACGCATAAGCATTTGAAGCAATTCTTAAATAACCAGGCTTTACACCTGCTGAATTAACCGGAATTGCAATTCTTGTGGATGTTGCGCTGGTTGTAATTGTGCTACCAACTGCGCCAATCTGTAATGCATCAGACATAATATTTTCCTTAAAGGATGAGTGGGTTTTTACACCCACTCTATTTTAATCTTACAACAAGTCTTTTACTGCGC
>CAYWLC010000158.1:0-6545 GCA_964458895.1 uncultured Luteolibacter sp.
TATGGTCCTCGCGGTCGCGGTTGATGAAATCCACGAGTGCGGCGAGGGTGGTGGATTTTCCCGATCCCACCGAGCCGGTCACCAGGACCAGACCGTTCTGATAGCGCGTGAGCGGCAGGATGTGTTCGAGCGGCAGGCCGATTTGCTCGATGGTGCGGATGTTGGAACTGATGATGCGGAACGCCATGTCGTAGCCGAGGCGTTGTTTGACGCAGGAGGCGCGGTAACGCCCGTTGGAAGCGGAGTAGGCGAAGTCGATGTCGCCCTTTTCCTGAAGGCGAGCCCATTCGAAGGAACCGAGGAACGAGCGGGCGAGCCGTTCGGTATCATCGGGAGCAAGCGGCGGATGGTCATTCCAGATCGGCAGGAGTTGGCCAAAGCGTCTCCATGCCGGTGGGTAGGCGGTGGCAAGGTGAACGTCGGAGCATTCATAATCGCGACCGAGTTGGAGGTATTGATCAACGTGATCGAGAACCTTGTGAGTGGACATGGGAGAATGTGGCGGATTTTGTGTTAGATGAGGAAGGGCGGTTGCTGGCGCCTGCTAGACGGTTGGCGACGGCGGCAGCCGCCCAATGTTTCAACCGACGTGCGAGCCAGACTTTCACGAGTGGACGGCCGGTGGTCAAGGCGAGAGCTAGCAGGCGACCCTTGAATCCGCGAATTTTTTTCGTTGGGGCGGGTTGGTTGCGGCGGACGAGGAGACTGGCGGCGAGGCCGGCGCCCAGCGAGCCGAGCAACCAGCCGAGCGGTTGGTTTTTCACGGACTCGCGGATGCGCGCGGGCACGTCGAGCCGGTGTCTGATTACCAATGCCTCGCGCTCCAGATGGGAGCGGGCGGCGGCACTCAAACGGATCAGTTGCCGGATTTCCGGGTTCGTTGGAGTTTGTGGATCCATTCGCGGTCTTTCAAAAATTCGGCTTGGGTGACGGGGAAGGCGGGTGGGCCCGGTTTGCGCGCGCGGTGGGCGAGAAGCAGTGCTCCTAACAGGTGAAGGGCGGCCGCGATGAGCGCGATCCAATACCAATGCCAGCATGTGGCGCGGGCAACAGCGGCGATGCCCGCTGCTAACAGCAAGGCCCAGGTGAAGAAGGCGCACACCACCGCGGCAAGCGCGATCAGCGCGCGCCGCACGGCGGAGCGGGCGACATCCCGGGATTCCAGGCGGATCAGCGAGATGCGTGAGGAAAGCAGGATCACGAGCGCGTCCAGCCAGTTCCATGGAGGTGTGTTCTGTGCGTTGCTCTCCTGGCCGATGTGAGACAGCGGCGGGGCATCGGTATCCGGGTGGGGATTCATGAGACGGCAATCAGGCCTTCCTGACGGTGGCCAGGCTGTTGCTGACAAGCGTGCGCTTGGGGGAATCTATCAGCGGCGCACGATGAGACCGATTAGAAATCCGAGACCGAGGGCACTGATGACGCATTTGGCCGGATTCTGGCGGATGTAATCCTCTGCGGTGATTTGGATTTCCCTGGCTTTCACGCGGGTATCCTGCCATTGTTCGTTGGCGGATTCCTTGAGGTGATGGGCTTTTTCCGAGGCGGCGGCTTTCAAGGCGGTGGCTTTTTCGGTGGCGGTTTCGCGGAAATGCTGGGCGGACTCCACGGCGCGGTCTTTGAAGGCGGAGGCCTTGGTTTCAGCTGTATGCACGAGTTCACGGGCCTTTTCACCGGCGGCGGTGCGGAGGTCGTTGGCGGCTTGGGCGATGGTGGGAGAACTGATCCCGGATGGGGTTTTGGTGAAGTCTGCATCCGGTTCGAGTCCGGCGGGAATGGTCAAAGGATGGGTCATGGCATTCGGTGGCTTTCAGACCTGCCCTCATGGCAGGTCCTTGCGGGGAATTAGTGGCATTTTCCAGCCCGACACGCAAGGGATGACTTTATAAAATCGACGATTCATTGACGCCGCTTGACGGTTTTTGCCTTCGGTGGAGTTGCCAACAACTCGCCCTGGCCATCCGGCGGGGTGGTGAACATGACATTTTCCCAACGGGTTGCCTTCAAGGGACCGGTGCCGCGGAATTGGAACATGCCGTAAAATGGCCGCAACGGCAGCGTGATCAATCCGAGCAAACCGCGTGCGTTCATGCGTATGGTCATGTCCATGGTCCTTTCCTTCAGATTGACCATTCCGTCACCGACAAAAACCAAGGAGTTGGTGCCCGTGCTGAAGTCCCGGGTGTTGAGAATGCCATCCTTGATTTTGAAATTGCAGAATGCGCTTTTCGCCGGTTCGAAGCCGATCCTGCGGTCGCCCAGAACGCCGCTGACCAAGGTGCTCAAAGGACCGAAGATGGGAACCTCGAAGAGTTCGGTGTTTTCCAGGGCTAACAGACCCTCCCCCGTCATGGTTTCCACCTGTCCCTCAAGCAGTGAGAACGCCAGTCGCCCGGTGACCTGGCCGCCGCCTTTCATCTGTAAATCATAAGTGGAACCCAGCGCGGGAATGGAGAGTTTTGTCCAGCTCAGCTCACCCTCCAGCCGGCCTTTTCCCAGATAGTCGATACGCCCGGCGAGCGGACCGCCGAAGGCCTCGAGTCGCAGGGGCTCGACCGTCACGCGGTCTCCGCGGATGGCGACCTTGCCGACGGGTTGGGACAGGGTGATGTTCTTTCCGAGGAAGCGGTAGTCCGCCGGTCCGTTAGAAACGAAGGACACGTCGAGTGACGTGCGGCCCTGGGGGGTGACATCCACGACGCCGGCCCCCTTGAGCTCCGGTGGTTGGTGGAAGCGATAGATTTCGAGCGAATCCGCGACTATCGGTGCGAACAGCCGCACCAGCGGAGCCGCCCAGATGACACCGGTGACATCCTCCACATCCACGGTTTTGCTAGGCGCGTCGTAGCGGATGCGGTGGATTTTGGCGGTGCCTTGTTTGGGTCCGCCGAAAGCCTCGCGGAGCGGGTAGTTCTGATAGTTGAAGACCACGGTGCCGTCGAAGAAATCCAGTTCCTGGTGGCTCAGGGAAAACCGGCATTCCGCGGAGTTCACCGGCACGCCCTTGTAGTTGACATTTTTGACCGTGCCGCCACCGGTATAGGCCCATGAGGTGGGATCCGAGGCATCGAAGCCGCCTTCGATATCCACGTTGTATGACGCGTCCTTGCGCATGGTGAAATCGTTGATCACGAGTTCCAGCGGTTGCCCGGTGAAGAACGGTTGATAGACCATGGCGGGCAGCGTGCAATGCAATGCCAGGCGGACCAACGGCCACTGGATCATGGCCTTGCCTCTGGCTTCCCCGTCCGGGCGGGACAAGCGCAGATCCCTCAGAAACAAGTCCCCATCTTTCCATGAAAACGCGCTTTCCACGGTGTCGAAGCGCACGCCGCGCAGAAGCACGGAAGCGCAGTGCGCACGACCGGTCATTTGCATCCGCAGCGCGTTGTTCTCGTCCAGATGGTATTCGCCTTCAGCCTCTAGAAATTGTTTGCCCTCGATGGCGACATTGCGCACCGGTGGCAATCCGAGCCACTCCTTGAGCAAGGGGGGGATTTCAAGCGACGAGCGCAGATCGAAGCGCCCGTTGCGGTCGCCAATGTCATAATCCGCCCGGCCTCGCAAGCTGCCCCGGGCGTCTTCGGCTGTCAGGGAGGTGACGGTTAGAAGATCGCCGACCGCCTCCGCTTCGGCAGACACTTCCTTGAGCAGGTGGTCGTTTTTTTCGACCCCCTTGGCCCGCAGTGAGAATTTGGCGATGAGCGATTTGCTGTCGTTGACATCCCCTTCCAGAGAAATCCGCAGATGGGGGGGCGAGAGCGGATCGAAATGCCATTCCTTGAGTTGCCGGATGATGCGGGTGATCAACTGACGGCGTGTTCGATCAGCGGATTCATCGTTGGGAGGGGGCGTTTCCTGTTGAAACCCGATGATGCGCGCGTCGAGATTGACGTCAAAGCCCGCGATCCTGCCATAGGCGTTGCGGATTTCAAAACGCCGCCCGCCGGGCATGAAAAGTGTGCCGTGGACGCCGGTGATCACAATGGTTTCGGAATCCGCGTCCCGGGGATCCACGGGCAGGGTGAGGGCCGCGTCCTTGAGTTCGAGTTTTGTTAGATCTACGATGCCGCGGGCGAGTTTGGTTTTATCGAATGCCAGCACCACCCGCTCGAGTTGTGAGACGAGCTGGAGGTGTGTGGCATCCGAGAACACGCGCACATTGGAGGCCACCACACCTTTGAGCGGATGGTAGCTGAGTGCGCCGATTGTGACAAAGGCGCCCTTTTTCTGGATTTCCCGCTCGATGGCGGCGCGCCATGATGCGGGGAGGCCGGTGCGGTTGGCCCACCAGAGGACGCCGACACCCGCCGTGACCGCAGTCACAACGATCAGAAAGGCAAAAGAACGGAGGTTCCGGGCGAGATGAAAGCGATACATGCAGCAGACTTGCCGTAGGTTAGGGCGAAGACCTGCAAAAAGCAACTTAAGGAAGCACTCAAGGAACCAAGCCCGCCTCGCGGAAGGAAAAATAAGCGGATTTTCCCGGCGACGGTTTGCCGATGATCACATGATCCAGAAAGCAGACCTGCATCAGGGATGAGGCCTCGACCAGTCGACGGGTCACGACTTCATCGGCTCGGCTCGGGCTCGGATCGCCCGAGGGGTGGTTGTGAATCAGCACGAATCCATGCGCTCCGCGGGTGATGACCGGGCGTAGGATTTCGCGCGGATGGGCGGTGGACTCGTTCACGGTGCCCAGCGCAACCACGGTGGTGCCGATGTGTCGCAGGCGGGCGTCCACCACTGCGACGACCACTTGTTCTTGAGTCAGGTGGCGGAGTTGGGGTGCGAAATACTCATGGATGAGTTCCGGGCAATCGAGCGGTGTGTGCTGGATTTGCTCGCGGGCCACACGGGTGCCTAACTCAAACGCGGCAGCCAGTTTTGAGGCTTTGGCCAAACCCAAACCGGGTTCCTTGGCCAGTTCGGAAACCGGCAGACCGCCCAACGCCCCCATGGATCCGTATTTCCGGATGAGATCCCGGCCGATCTGAATCGCGCTGCGGCCCTTCATGCCAGTCGATAGGAAGAGGGCCATCAACTCGGAGTTGTCCAAGGCTGCGGGTCCCAGCAGGGCCAGCTTTTCGCGCGGGCGCTCCGAGCGGGGGAGATCATGGATGCGCGGGCTGCCGCAATCCAGTGCGGGCCAGCGTGGGTCTCCGTCCGTCAACAAACCTGAGTAAGACCCTGGGCCGGAACCATCGCTCTGTTCGCAAGTTTTTATGGTCATATGAACAGTATTTGCAAAACCCCGGCGGGACGCAAGCGGAAAAATCAGCCTCCCCAGCTGGGGCAGGGAAAAATGCTTTCGACATCCTGATTTTATGCCATGGAAAACAATCTTGCTCTCAAAAGTAAATTGAGGGATGCTGGGGGCGCGGAGAAGCGCATGGCAGCCAGGGACAACAAAAAACGCGGGGAAGTCGAGCAACCCTCACGATGGACCAACGAAATCACGGGGATCATCTGGATCACGGTGGGGCTGATGTTATTGCTGTCTCTGGTCAAATACAGTCCGGCGGATCTTCCGCGCTGGGGGCTGTTGGAGGCATTTGCGGGGAAAACGGGCGCGGCGGGGGCCAATCTGATAGGTCCGGTGGGTGGCGTGCTGGCATTTCTGCAAATTCTGTTATTCGGGGCGGCGGGGTATTTGATCCCGGTGGGCTTGATTTGGTTCGGCATTGTGAAGCTGGTATTGGACCGCCGGGTGAGTCTGCGTGCGTTGCTGGGTTTCGGTATTCTATTGTTAGCTGCCGCCGCGTGGCTGCATGCCGCGAATTATTTTTTCATGGGCTGGGCGGCCAACTGCAACATCAAGGGGAAGCCGGGCGGGGTGATCGGCGAGGCATTGGGCGGTTTTCTCCTAATGCAGTTGATCAGCCGCGCGGGCACCCTGCTGGTGACCACCGCCGCCTACCTGGTCGCGCTCGTCCTTCTAACAGACAATCGGCCGCTGCGTTTCGCCAAGGCGTGTTTCCGCTTGCTCCGCAGGAAATACACCGCGTGGATGGAACACTGCGGTGAGGCCGGGAAAGCCGCCGCCCGCGAAGCCGATATGCTCGCGGAACGCGAACGCCAGCGCGAACAACGGCGCAAGGAGCGGGAAACCACAAAATCCCTGGCGCAAAATGCCGAGGAGGATGACGATTTGCAGGCGCAGTTGCCGCTGCGAGAAACCCCGCCCCCACAAATCATCGATGCCTCCCAGCGGCGCGTCAGTGATCCGGTGGTTTCCATGGTCAAACCCTTCGAACGGAAAAAACAAGCGGGCCACCAACTTCTAACAACCTCCGGTTTCGAAAATTATGAAACTCCCGGTTTCGATCTGCTGGATGCCGACGAGACCGGCGATGCTCCCGAAGCCAACCGCGACGAACTGCTGTCCACCCAGCGCGTCATCATCGACACGCTCAGGGCCTTCGGCATTGAGGTCACGCCGGGTGACATCACCCGCGGCCCCACCATCACGCGCTACGAGATCTATCCGTCCACCGGCCTGCGCGTGTCGCGCATCTCGCAGTTGGAGGCGGACCTCGCCCGCG
>CAYWLC010000159.1:0-6504 GCA_964458895.1 uncultured Luteolibacter sp.
CACCCACCGGCACCATCGGCTTCCTGATGGATTGCGACACCACCGGCATCGAACCCGACATCGCGCTGGTGAAATACAAACTGTTAGCCGGTGGCGGCATGTTGAAAATCATCAACCGCACCGTGCCCCCTGCGCTCAAACGCCTCGGCTACTCCACCGATGAAGTCGCCGCCATCCTGCTGCATATCGAAAAATACGACACCATTGAGGATGTCATCGACGAGGAACTTGGCGAACTCATCCCCAGCGGACTGAAACCCGAACACCTGCCGGTTTTCGACTGCGCCTTCAAACCGCACCTCGGCACCCGCAGCCTGCATTACCGCGGCCACCTGCGCATGATGGCCGCCGCCCAGCCATTTCTATCAGGTGCCATTTCCAAAACCGTCAACCTGCCGGAAAACGCCACCGTCGAGGACATCATGCAGACCTACATCGAAGCATGGCAGCTCGGCCTCAAGGCGGTCGCCATCTACCGGGATGGCTCGAAACGCTCCGCCCCGCTCAACACGCGTAAAACCGTGGGCATGGGCGGCGAGAATGAGGTCGTGCCCGCTGCGGAAGAACTTGCCGAGCGCATCTCCTCGCTCATCCGCGAAAACGAGGAACTTCGCAACAAATCCCAGGTCCGCGCCCGCCGCCACATGCCGGATACCCGCATGTCACTCACCCACAAGTTCGAGATCGCCGGCCACGAAGGCTACATCACCGTAGGCCTCTACACCGATGGCCAACCCGGCGAGTTGTTTGTCCAGATGTCCAAGGAAGGCAGTACCATCGGCGGCCTTATGGACACGGTGGCCACTCTAACATCCATCTCGCTGCAATACGGCGTGCCGCTCGAACAAATGGTCAAAAAATTCGCCTATCAGCGTTTCGAACCCAGCGGCTTTACCAGCAACCCCGACATCCGCTCAGCCTTCAGCATCACCGACTATGTCTTCCGCTGGCTCGGCTGCCAGTTCATCAACGGCTACCGCGAGGCCACCTCGCCGGACAACCATCAGACGGAACTCCCCATGCCTGAAATCCAACAGATGGAAAAAATGGCCGTCAACCGCCCCGTGCCGGAACTCAGCATCGCCCACGAAAACACCGCCTCCGCCCCAAAACCCGACCGCGTGAAAACCGCCCTCGGCACCGCCTACATGGGCATCCTCTGCTCCAATTGCGGCTCGGACAAGGTCATCCGCGCCGGAGCCTGCGGCCGCTGCACCCAATGCGGCACCAGCCAGGGCTGCAGTTGAAATGTTAGAGTGGAAATAATGGGACGGGACGTCCCCTCTCCTCAAGCGTAGGATCCCATGCGTGGATTTCACGCGAGAGACCGCGCAACCCAAGCAGGCATCCCATCGGGGATTCCGCGTAGTCGTCCATCGCAAGCAGGCGTACATGATCCGCCCGGCGCGACGCCAAACCTTGTCATTGCAGGCATTGGGAGCCGTGCGCAGCCTGCGGTGGGCAGATGCCTAGCATAACCTAAAGAACTTCCCACTTGAAAAGGGTTATGAGCGTGCGAGTGATCCGGTCGGATGTTCCCCTGCCTTCTCAGGAAGCGGACCCCCCCTCGGTTTGTGCTGGTTTGTCCCCTGCCCGTGATCCGGATCGTGATTGCGGCGCTGTGGTGGATTGCGGGCCTAACCCTTCTTCTAGCAGATCCTGCCGTGATCGTGCTGAACCCATCCAGCGTGATGGAAGGATGCCCTGACTCCACCACGGTTGGCCTGCTGTCGGTTACCAATCCCACGCCGGGAGAAAGCTATGTTTTCACCCTGACCTCCGGAGCGGGCGGCACGGACAATACTCGGTTTTTCATATCCGGCAACCAGCTCGGTGTGAGGGAAGGTGCCCGGCTCGATTTTGAAACCCAGCCGATCCTGTCGGTGCGGGTGACCGCCACGGACACCAAGGATCTAACATTCAGTCAGACGTTCACTATAGGTCTAACTGACAATCGGCTGGAAGATGCCGACGGAGACGGCCTGAGCCAGACGGACGAGGAGGACATCCACGGCACCAGTGATGTGCTTTTCGACACCGATGGCGATGGTGTGGGAGACGGTGCGGAACTGGCGATGGGAACTTCTCCGACAGATCCCGATGATTGGCCCGCCACCGCGATCATCGGGTGGGGCGATGCCAGCGAAGGCGTCCAGACCACGCCTTTCGTGGGGAACTACACCCAATTGGCAACCGGTCAGAACCTCAGTCTCGCCTTGAATACCGCTGGAACGGTGGCGGCCTGGGGCGGACAGAACACCTATGGCCAAAACACCGTGAACGAAAATCTTCAGGTGATCGAGGTGGCGGCCGGCGGGGATTTCTGGCTGCCGAATTCAGCCCACAGCCTCAGTCTGAAAAGCGATGGCACGGTGGTGGCGTGGGGCTACGATGGTCAGGGACAAGCCGATGTTCCTGCGGATTTGTCACCCGTGTTTGCCGTCGCCGCAGGTCGCGCTCACTCGCTTGCCTTGCAGGGCGACGGGACGGTGGTGGCATGGGGGGCCAATCCCTTCGGCAACCTGTCCCCTCCTCTTGGGTTGAGCGATGTGGTGGCGATCTCCGCTGGCGGATTCTACAGTTTGGCACTCAAGGGGGATGGCACCGTGGTCTCATGGGGCAGCACTTTCAATGGAAACCAATGGGAGGATGCCACCGTGCCTGCCGGACTGTCCGATGTCGTGGCCATTTCCGCAGGACGATTCCACAGTCTGGCACTGAAAAACGATGGCACGGTGGTGGCGTGGGGATACAATTTGAATGGCCAGACCGATGTGCCCGCAGGACTGTCCGATGGGGTGGCGGTGGCTGCCGGTGGTTTTCACAGCCTCGCGCTCAAAATCGATGGCTCGGTCGTTGCATGGGGCCTCAATTCCAATGGCCAGACGACCATCCCGGTTGCCGCTCAGAGTGGCGTGAAAACCCTCAGTGCGGGACTTCTTCACAGCCTGGCATTGCGCAGCAACCCAGCCTGCCCGGAAATCATTTCCAGCCCGCGAATTCTCTCCTCCCCCGGTGGGCCCATCTCGCACCAAGTTGTTTTGGCCAACGCAGGTAATGCGAATCCGCGATTCTCCGCCTTCGGTTTGCCCTCTGGCTTGATGCTCGATCCCACGACCGGAATCCTCAGCGGAACGCTGGCTTCTCCCATGCGGCGGGTGTTCCAGATCCGCGTGCAAACCAACCAGGGAACACTCACCCAGGCGGTATGGCTGGCCATTGTGGATGGCCAGGCGCCAACCGCCGTGCTGCTAAATACCCAGGGTGTCATGGAAAACAGCGCCCCCGGACTGTGGGTCGGAACCCTCGGCGCGGTGGATCCGGATACGGGTGACACCCATTCCTTCGAACTTGTCGATGCCCCGGGGGGCGATGACAACCGCTTCTTCCGCATCGAGGGGAACCTGTTGTTAGTCAATCGCACGATCACCCGCGACTTCGAAGGGAATCCGGAGCCCTTTTCCATCAGGGTCAGGACGCGTGACTCCTCGCTCAACACACATGAGGAGGTTCTATCAATACCGATTCTTGACGACCGGACCGAGGATCATGACGGGGACGGCCTGACCGAGGCGCAAGAAGTGGATGTCTATCATACCTCGGACCGGCACTATGACACGGATGGCGATGGCTTTGGCGACCTGTTTGAAATCAATCACGGCAGTGCGCCAGATGATCGCGCGGATGCCCCCACCGGAGCGATCCTGCTGGCATGGGGCGATAATCAATCCGTTCAGTCGAGTCTGCCATCGGCCTTGCATGAGGTCATCGACCTTGCCGCCGGTGCCACACACAATCTCGCCGTGCGAAGCGACGGTGCGGTGACCGCCTGGGGCAACAATGACCATGGTCAGTGCGATGTGCCCGCTGGCTTGCAACAGGTGACCGCAGTGGCTGCAGGCAACCAACACAGTCTTGCTCTCACGCATGACGGCAGGGTGACTGCCTGGGGCAACAACGATCTTGGACAAACCGCCGTGCCCGTGGATTTGAGCGAGGTCGTGACCATCGCCGCGGGCGATTCCCACAATCTGGCCCTCAAACGCAACGGCGAAGTCGTGGTCTGGGGATCTAACAACCATGGCCAGTCCACCGTCCCCGCAGGCCTGTCCAGCGTGGTCGCCATTGCGGCCGGCGGCGACCACAGCCTGGCCTTGAAAAACGACGGCACGGTGGTGACATGGGGCGCGGAGTGGGACGGAGACCTTGTCATGCCTGAGGACCTGAACGGAATCATCGCGATTGCGGCAGGCCCATCCCACGGACTGGCCTTGAAATACGACGGTACCGTGGTGGCATGGGGTGCCAATGACCATGGCCAGGCGGCCGTTCCCGCCAACTTGCGGCATGTGGCCGCCATCGCCGGTGGCTGGCGACACAGCATGGCGTTGTTAGATGATGGCACGCTGGTCGCATGGGGGGACAACACGCTGGGTCAAACCGACATCCCGCCGGAGGCTGCCCACATCCGCAAGCTCAGCGCAGGGGCTTTCCATAATCTCGCGTTACGCATGGACGCCAGCTGGCCGTCGGTCGTGAACGATCCGCCCATCCGCAGTTGGCCCGGTGAAACCCTCGCCCGCTTGATCCGCGTCGATATGGCCACCCCGGTCCGATTCTCAGCCATGGGCCTGCCCAACGGACTTGCCATCGACCCCCTCAGCGGATGGATCACAGGCATCGTGACCATCGGCGCGCGTTGTTCTGTTAGAATCATCGTGGACACCGACATGGGCTTCCTGAACCGCGTGATCTGGTGCAATACCGCAGATGGTGTGCCACCCACCTCGATCCAACTGACGCCCGCCATTCTTGCGGAAAACTCACCGGCTCAAACCACCGTCGGAACCCTTGCGGTGACAGACCCGAACGCAGGGGATTCCTGGAGCTTGTCCCTAACTAACACATCCGACGCTCCTGACAACTATCGGTTTTACATCTCCGGCGACCGCCTGATCGTTAGATATCCGCTCACTGCGGACTACGACACCGGGGTGACCCAACTGAAAATCCGCCTGATGGCGCGGGATTCGGGCGGCAACACCCTCGAACGCGGCTTGGTGCTGCAAGTCACCAATGACCGGACGGAGGATGGCGATGGCGATGGCGTCAGCCAGGCGGTTGAGGAGGATATGTTAGGCACCAGCGATTCGTCCCGTGACGATTTCAGGAGCGCTGACACCGATGGTGACGGGATTCCGAATTTGCTGGAATATGCCTTCAATCTCGATCCGAAGCTCGTTGGACCGCCCTTGCACCTCGGTGCCGCTGGGAATTCCTCCGTCGGCCTGCCCGCCATCACTCTCTCCAACCCCAATGGCGGCCAACGCCTCCGCATCGAATTCCTCCGGCGCATGGGCAGCGGCCTGGTTTATACCCCGCAGTTTGCCAGCGGCCTCAATCCTGCGGACTGGGTTCCCGCCACCTGCCCCCTTGTCGTCACCCGTGTCAACGCGGATTGGGAACGATGTGTCGTCGAGGATGCGGTGTCGTCCACCGAGGCACCGCGCCGCTTCGCCAGGGTGCTCGTGAAATATTTGACCAGCGACCAGACCCGGGACGCCGATGGCGACGGCTTCAGCCAGGCCATGGAGGAATTGTTAGGTGCCAGCGATTCGTCCCGTGACGATTTCCGCACCGCCGACGCGGATCATGACGGGACCCCGAGCATCATCGAATATGCCTTCAATCTCGACCCGAAGACTCCCGGTCGGCAGGTGCAACTCATCGCCGGTGCCGACTCCACCGCCGGCCTGCCCGTCGTGGTTCTAACAGTAAATGCGCCATCCCGACGGCTCCGCATGGAATACCTGCGGCGGCAAGGCAGCCAACTGGTATATACTCCGGAGTTTGCCAGCGGTTTGAACCCGACGGATTGGTTACCCGCCACCCGCCCGGTCACCGTCACCCGTGTCAACGACGCATGGGAACGCTGCGTGGTCGAAGACTCCTTGGCCACCGCCGAAGCTCCTAAGCGTTTCGCCAGAGTGGCCATCTCATGGTAGATGGCATCATCCAAAAATCCGCAGATAAATTTGCGGATTTTTGGAGTTAATGGTTATTTGTTATTAGTATTTGGCACCAGAACCCGCGCTGCGCTGGGTGTGGAATCTGGAGTAACTTTTGTGGTTCTTCGTGAATTTTGGTGGTTTTTGCTTCAGCCAATGAAAATGCCGGAAGCAAAGGTGGCGCGCTCCCGCCGGGAGCGCATGCCTGGGAGGTGTGATGGTGAAATCCAAGTGGTCGTCGTTCCGACCAGCCCTCCGTCATCCTTGCGCCTCGCACTGTCTGCGCTCCCGGCGGTAGCGCGCCACCTTGCTCTCCGCGCTCCGTTCATGGACACCTCGGGTGAAAATGTTAGAACCCGTCATTTCAGGATCCATGGCACTTTCCTACAGAAAGATCCACCGAAATCCACGAAGAGCCACTTTTGTATGGGGGCTTCGGGAAGAATGCCCGGGCCACGTGGCGCGGGCATTCTGCCCGCCGCCTGTAACAGTCAAG
>CAYWLC010000160.1:0-6478 GCA_964458895.1 uncultured Luteolibacter sp.
GGCCCGCTCATGGATGGCATGGGCGTGGTGGGGGACCTCTTCGGCGCGGGCAAGATGTTCCTGCCACAGGTGGTCAAATCCGCGCGCGTGATGAAAAAGGCCGTGGCATGGCTCACACCGTTCATGGAGGCGGAAAAAACCGAGTTCCTTGCGGGCGACATCGCGGCGATCAAGGAGAAGGATCCGACTCTAACGGAGAATCAGGCGTTGAAACTCGCCGAGCGCGGGCGTTCGGCGGGGCGTTTCCTCATTGCCACGGTCAAGGGCGATGTGCATGACATCGGCAAGAACATCGTGGGTGTGGTGCTGGCGTGCAACGGATTCGAGATCACCGACATGGGCGTCATGGTTTCCTGTGACAAGATTCTGGACAAGGCGCTTGAACTCGGGGCGGATGTCGTGGGTCTATCAGGATTGATCACGCCATCGCTCGATGAGATGGTGCATGTGGCGAAGGAAATGGAGCGGCGGGGATTCAAGGTTCCGCTGTTAGTCGGTGGGGCCACGACCTCCGCCGCGCATACGGCCATCAAGATCGCGGAACATTACACGGGGCCGGTCGTGCACGTGTTGGACGCCTCGCGCTCGGTGCCCGTGACCACCTCGCTGCTTTCCGCCGGGCAAAAGGACGCGTTCATCGCCGACAACCGCGCCAAACAATCAAGCCTGCGCGAGAACTTCATCTCAGGGCCCCAAAAAGCCACCCTGACCTTGGAAGAAGCCCGGGCCGCGCGGCCGGTGATGGACTGGCAGGGTTATGTTCCGCCGGTGCCGGCGTTTCTCGGCACGCGGGGCGGCGGGCAGCATGGCGGCGCCACAGGTGGCCCGGGCATTCTGCCCGGAGCCAATATCAACAAAACCCCGTCATTCATCTCAGACAATCGCCCGGTCCTGAAAACCAAACGGACGCTGCCACATTGGACTCAGGAGCAGGCGACTTATGCGGTCACCTTCCGACTTGCGGATTCGGTTCCCCAGGCGGTGGTCAAAAATTATCTTGGTCAGAAAAAGCAATGGAAGGATTTGGAGGAACTGGCCCGGTCAAAAGGTGACGAAGCCCTCGCGTTTAATGCCCGGAGACGCCAGGCCGAGTGTTACGAGGAAATCATGGAGGAAGCTCTGGAGCAAGGTTGTGGTCCTTGCTGGCTCGGACAACCCGAGATCGCCGGGATGGTTGCGGAAGCACTCGGGCATTTTGACGGGGATCGTTACGACCTGCTGACATGGTGCGTGATGCCCAATCATGTGCATGCGATTGTCAGGCCGTTGGAGGGCCATTTGCTTACAGACATTCTCCAGTCATGGAAAGCCCATACGGCAAGGTTGGCTAACAAAATGTTAGGCAGACAGGGAGGGTTTTGGCAGCAGGAGAGTTACGATCATTTGATCCGCGGAATGGATGATTTTTACAACCAGCGGGCTTACATCCTGAGGCACAGCACGGCTTGGAAAGATGATTTCAAAGGAGGCGGCGGGCAGAATGCCCGCGCCACAGGTGGCCCGGGCATTCTGCCCGGAGCCAATACTAACAAAACTCCGTCCGTCATGGATCTCCGCGAGCTTGTGGATTACATCGATTGGACGCCGTTTTTCCATGTATGGGAACTGCGTGGCGTGTGGGACCGCGTGAACCAGGCGCTTCTGACAAAAAACGCCGGGGGAGCCGCGGAAGCCGCGCAACTCTATCAGGACGCGCTCGCCTGGATCGGGCGCATCATCGCCGGGGAGCGTTTGCAGGCGCGCGGGGTTTACGGCTTTTTCCCCGCCAATGCGGCGGGCGACGACATCATCGTATGGACGGATGAATCCCGCGCCACCGAACGCACCCGTTTCCACACCCTGCGCCAGCAACTCAAAAAAGACTCCGGCAAACCCAACGTCGCACTGGCGGATTGGATTGCACCCAGTGGCGGCGATTACCTCGGCGCCTTCACCGTGGGCGTTCACGGGGCGGATGAATTCGCCGCGGAACTCGAAAAAGCGCATGACCCCTACGGTGCCATCATGGTCAAGGCCCTGGCCGACCGCTTTGCAGAGGCTGCCGCCGAGATGCTGCATCACCGCGCGCGCATCGAGTGGGGATATGAAAACGAGGGTGAGTTCACCGCCGCACAGTTGATCAAGGAGGATTACCGCGGCATCCGCCCCGCGCCGGGTTATCCGGCCCAGCCTGACCATACCGAGAAACCCATCCTGTTTGAGATGTTAGGAACTACGGAGGCCGCCGGCGTGGCTCTAACAGAAAGTTTTGCCATGCATCCGGGTGCGGCGGTCTGCGGCTGGTATTTTTCCCATCCTGACAGCCATTACTTCGCGATTTCCGATCTGCAAAAGGACCAGATCGAAGACTACGCCCGCCGCAAGGGCATGGGGGTGGCGGAGGTTGAGAAATGGCTCGGGCCTTGGCTGGGCTATTCACCATGACGGATTGTGTCGTAATTCGGATTGAGTCGCAGGCACATGGGCGCAACATTGGGCCATGCGCATCGAGATCCTCAACACCGGTACCGAATTGATGTTAGGCAACACCGTCAACACCCACGCCGCTTGGCTCGGGCGGGAGTTGTTCAAAACGGGCCTGCGCGTCACGCGCCAGACGACCGTGCCCGACGGTGAAACGATCCGCGACGCCATGGTCGAGTCGTTGGCGCGTGCCGACGTGTTGATCGTGACCGGCGGACTGGGACCCACGAGCGACGATCTCACGCGTGAGATCACGGCGGGGGTTCTCGGATTGGAGTTGATAGATGACGAGGCGGCGCTGCGTTCGATGGAGGGGTATTTCGCGGTGCGTGGGTGGGCGATGAGCGGGGCCAACCTCAAGCAGGCGCGTGTTCCGCAAGGTGCGGTGATGCTGCCCAATCCGAACGGCACCGCACCGGGTGTCTATGTCCCGCCGGGTTTGAACGGCCGGATGAACTGCGCGGTTTTTCTACTGCCGGGGCCGCCGCGCGAACTCCAACCGATGGCACTCGCGGAGGTGTTTCCGCGCCTGCTCGCCATGGTCGGCACCGGAACAGCGCATGAGGTGTTAGAACTCAAGTTCACCGGCATTGGCGAGAGCGCATTCCATCAGGGCATCGATGCCGGACTCGCGGAAATCCCCGGCCTGGAGTACGGCTACTGCGCCCACATCGGCGAGGTGGACCTGCGCCTCATCGGCCCGCCGGACTCGCTGGCTCGCGCGCGGGCGCTCGCGCTGGGTCGTTATGCGGAGTTTCTGGTCAGCGATGACGGGGCATCCCTGGAGGCCACGGTGGCACGCCTGCTAACAGAAAAACGACTGACCCTAGCCACGGCGGAAAGTTGCACCGGCGGCATGATCGCCAACCGCATCACCGACGTGCCCGGCGCGAGTGAGGTGTTCACCCACGGCTTCGTGACTTATGCGAACGCGGCCAAGACGGAATTGTTAGGAGTTTCCGCGCAGGATCTGGCAAGCCATGGCGCGGTCAGTGAAATTGTCGCCTGCCAGATGGCGGCGGGTGCCCTGCGCGCGAGCGGCGCGGACATCGCGGTGGCCGTCACCGGCATCGCCGGCCCCGCAGGCGGGACCGCGGAAAAACCGGTGGGCACGGCATGGATCGGCCTGGCCACCAAGGACGGCGCGGCCACGGCATTCCGGGTGTTTCACCCGCGCAACCGGCATGACTTCAAGCTTGCCGTGAGCCAGGCCGCGTTGGAGGCGGTCCGCCGCAGGATCACGGCGTCACGCTGAGGCGCACGAAGAGTTTGCCGACGCTGTTAGGCAGGGTGAAGGACACCTGTGACGAAGTGATCGACAGGTTGGAATGGTAATGCACGCTTGCGTCCTCCCAGGTTGTTAGATCGGAGGAGACCTCCACTTTGAACGACGAGATCGAGGTGCCCGCAGCGCGGGGCCAGGCCACGGTGCCGGGGCCGCCGCTGCCGATTTGCGGATTGGGCACGTTGGAGTTACCGGATGTGCCCATGAAGTATTCGACGCCGTTGGCGATGCCGTTGCCATCATAGTCCTGATCCGCGGATTGATTGCCGACGCCCGAGGCCCAGCCGTCATAACCGGTGGTGGCGCTTGTGCCGCGCAGGGCTTGGATGAAGGCGAGGTTGCCGGGACCATTGGCGACGCCGAAATCCGTTGCGGTTAGAGACAGATTGCCGGTGGCATCGCTGCCGTTGAAATCATCGAGCGTGGAGGTCGAGTTGTTAGCAATGACGCCCTTGCCGGCACCGGTGGTTCCGCTGGCGATGAGCTTGGGTCCGCCAAAGGCGTTGAATAGGTCGCCCGCCGCACCTCCTGCGAGGGCGTGGATGGCACCGCTGATGCCTGCCGCGCCGGAACCCGCAGCTTTGATCATAACCATCTCCGTGGTGGCGATATCAAAGGCCCCGTCCAGTTTGGTGAAATACGTGGTGTGGGTGAGACCCACCTTGAGAAGATCATCCGAGGCGTCGATGTCGCCCGCGTTGTTGTCATTGCTCAGGACGATGAGAGTGCCGACTGGAACAGCCGACCAAAGCGTGTCGGTGGAGAACTGGAACTTGCCGCCGCCGTCGCCAGCCATGCTGCTGGTGAAGTCCTTCACGATCATGCCGCGCATGTCCACGGTGTGGCCGGGCACCTGATCGCCGATGACGAGCAGTTCGATGAGATCCACGGCAGGAGCACCGCTCGTGTTGAAATATTTGTTCACCACGACGTTTGGCGGGGTGTAATCCATGTTGACCGCAGTGAAGTCCGTGGCACTGGTGCCGGTGCCGGAAGCGTTGGTCACGGTGATCCTGCCAGTGGTGACGCCCGTGGGTGCGGCGCAGGTGATTTGGGTGGCACTATCCACCGTGAAGGAACCCGCATCGGTCCCGTTGAACTTCACGGCGGTGGCACCCGTGAAATGAGCTCCTGTTAGAACGACCGCGGTGCCGCCCCAGCCCGTGGCAGGGGAGAAGGAGGTGATGCCGGGAGCGTCAGCGGAAGTCAGCGTGCCGCCAATCGCCAATCCATACTGACCAATCGCAGGTGAGTTGAAGCCCCAGCCGCCAGTGGTGGTCTGGCCGCTGGCGTAATAGCGAAGCGTCACCGTCGTGCTCGCGGGAACATTTTGGAGGGCCGAAATCCCGGAAAGCGAGATCTGTGACAAGCTCAGTGAGCTCGATTGCGTGGGTGAGCCGATCAGTGTGAAAGTGCTGCCATCCAGACTGTAAGCAAACTGCGAGGTGACTCCGGGCGAAGCATAGAATGTGGGGGTCCCTGCAAACTTCGCGTCGATGGTGCTCAACGAAAGGGTGTGTCCCGTTGCCGCCGATAGAGTGATTTGAAAATAATCGGTGTTGGAAACCGCTATCCCATCGTTTTGAAAACCTGCGGTCCGGAACGAATGGTTTGCGGTGCTTGCGGGTGCGGCGCTTCCCCGGGTGATGTCACCGGAACTATCCAGATTGACGTTGAACAAGTCGGCGCTTGATGTGGCGACACCGGTAGTCTCTCCGAAGAAATCCCAGGCCGCGATTTGGGCGGAAGCAGGGATGCTGAAGACCGCTAACAGGAAGACGCCCGCTGTCAATGACCTGAAACCGGCTGCGAGTGACGTGAAAAGCCCTGACAGTGTTTGGGGCCTACGACGTTGGTTGAACGAATTGGACGTATTCATGGTGCGTTTTTTCGGGTTTGAAACGGCCGGTTTTAACAGATTGATAGAACCTGTTAAATTCCGATAGATAAAATGTCTCGCATTCATCACCCGGCCGTGGAAAGCAAAATTTGCGTCATAACGGATTTTTTTAACCTTCGTGGATTTCGGTGGAAACTAAAGGCCGTCGATCCTGAGATGACGCAAGGTGGCGCGCTACCGCCGGGAGCGCAGACGGTGCCAGGCACAAGGATGAAGCAGGGCGGTCCGGAACGACTGCCACCTGGATTTGACCACCACAACTCCCATGCATGCGCTCCCGCATGCGCTCCCGGCGGGAGCGCACCACCTTCGTTCCCGGTCTCTGCCCTCTGGCCTATGGCTTCTGGAACCCAGGCCTCCTGCATTTTCGCTCGCCAGACGGGCTTTGAAATGGTTTGAGGGGCGTGTTGACGACGCCGCACGCCACAATGAATGACTCTTCCCCCGGCCCCACCGGCCACTCCCCGAAAATGTTGGCGACGACGATCGCGGCCTTGGGCGTGGTCTATGGCGACCTCGGGACCAGTCCGCTTTACGCCTTCCGCGAATGTTTTGCCGGGGAGCAGGAAAGTCTGCTTGGGAAAGCGCAGAATCTCACGGGGGCGGCCTCGTTGATCGTATGGGCGCTGTTGCTGGTGGTCTCGGTGAAATATCTGTTCATCATCCTGAAGTTGGACAACCGCGGCGAGGGCGGCATCCTCTCGCTTTCCGCGTTGATCCGCGGCGCGATCCGCTCCCTAGGCGGCAAGGACCCGCGCAAGATTTTGTTGTTAGGCCTGGTGGGGTCGGCACTGATTTATGCCGATGGCATGCTGACTCCGGCGATATCG
>CAYWLC010000161.1:0-6381 GCA_964458895.1 uncultured Luteolibacter sp.
AAATGGCCGGGTTGCTGGTGTTTCGGACTTTTACAGAAGAAATGTTGCACGCGCGTGCGATTTCCTCAGTGGCATTGTTTGAAGTGCTCACGTCGCGCCAAGGGCTTCGGCTGATCGCGTCAGACCTTTACACCCGGATCCTCATCAAACGGGTTGGATCATGGCGTGTCGCATTTGCCCAGGACGGCATGTGGATCCAGGTCTCGCGTGGCAGAATCTTAATGAATTGCAGGCAAAAACCTGGAACCCTGCCGGTTGCGAATGTCCTGCTTACCAAACTGCTGGCCCCCCGGATTGTTGCGGCATCACAGGGTTCAACCGAGCAACGGGTCATCCCGCTTTTCCATCCGTTGGCGTGTGCCTTGGCGGAATCCACGCCGCGCTTCAAGTTGGCGGAGACCGACATCCTCTCACTTTCGGCAGACAGCTGCGATGTGGCGCGTGTTATGTCGGTCCTCTTCAACTGGCCGGACGAGCTCCGGCAGCAGGCACTGAAAAGCATTGCGCGTTCGGTTCGTGACGGAGGCCTGATGGTGGTGGGACAACAGACGGGTGCTTCGCCCCTCCATCTCCGGTGCAGCATTTTCCGGCGATGCGGCATGCGCATGGAATGGGTCGGAACTTTGGGCAGGGCAGCAAAGGAACACGACGCCATCCTGGCTCTTGAGATTTAGACGATGATTGAGGTGTGGGCAGGACCCGGCGTCAACTTGTTCAAATTGCGCTTGCTTACCCCATTGAGGATTAGGTAATTGAGCGCGGAATTGCTTCCCATGCCGGGATGGCGGAATTGGTAGACGCGCTTGATTTAGGATCAAGTGAGCTCGCTCGTGCAGGTTCGAGTCCTGTTCTCGGTATTTTCTTCATTTTGATTTCCGCGCGAGCCGCTTTCACTTGCTGAAGGCGGTTGGATCGTGTGGCGTCAATCTCTGGTAGCGATTCGATATGAGACAAACATGGCCAGCGGGTAACCGATGAATGTCCTGCCTGCGATCTCCACGCAGGTGTTGGTGAAATCCGTCCAAGCATCATGGAAGACGATATTGACCAGGGTTTCCAAACAAGAGGTGCCGGATGCGGCGGAGACATCCATCACCGTCAGGATGGTCAGCATGATGGCGATATGAAGGAATGTGGCCATTACCGCCGCCATGCCGTCACCTCTGACTTTCCTGACCCCAAGCCCACAAAGCCAGCCGACAAGAAGTGTGATGAGGCCCAGCAATAGACCCAATTTCGTGGCCACAAAAAACCAGATTGCCGCTCCGGGAATTCCGAAGAGAAATGCGATAAAGAATGGAAATATGATAGGCCGTGCGGGATCTGAGAAACACTCGTCGTTGTCAAAGGCGGCGGCCATGGTGGAAGTGTTTTTGATAGATTGGATGTTGTCAATCATCATGAGGGGGAAATATCCCACCGCTCCCAATTGATGATTGTGCGGTGCTGTTGTATTGCCGGGAGGTCATGATTCCCATTCTTCTCATCATTCTCATTTCTCTCCGTCGCCATTTCATCGCGGTGATTTGAAAAATCGTTCATTTGTTTCCCTGATAGCGGTTCGCGAGTCTCACGCGGGTCATGCGCTCGCGCAGGCCACCCTGTTCCACAAACTCTTTCTCCAAGGTCTTGAGCTGCTGGTCGATGAGGTAGTTGGTCTGGTGGATCAGGCATACCGCGATATTTGCCATCACTTCCGGCGGACGCGTGTCCATGAACTCACGATAGACCTCAAACGTCTGCGGTGTCCTGCAACCCAAGCGCCGTACGAAACGCGCTTCCTTGGAATCCTTGTCCCACGTCACCAGATCCCTCACCCGCAGGAAATCCCGGTAATCCGCGAGCAGTTCCTCCAGGCTGGCCCGACCGACGTTGGTGAGCTTGATCTCCATTTCCTTGGAGGTCTGCGCGGCCTTGCTGCCTTCCAGGATGTTCTGCTTCCCGGAGCGCGCGGATTGGATCATTTGGTCGATGGTGCGGTCACCTTTGGAGAGATACTTGTGCGCGAAGCGGAACGTGATGTCATAAACAACCTCGGCTTTCTGGAAGGAGAGCAAGGTATGGTAATCACCGCGGGGTGGGAGCAGGGGCTCTGAAGAAGAATGGGAATGCTGGGAAGAATGAGAATCATGATTCCCATGGTTCCTATTATTCCCATCTCTTGAGTTCTCGTTCATCACAGCGCTTTGTTTTTCTCCAGCACCTTTATCCACCCGAGTGGTAGAGATTTTATCCATTCCCAACGGGTTTGCCAAGGCCGGAAACGGGATTCTCAGGCTTTCGTCCTTGCTAGGACATTGCTCTGTCTCTTGACTGCATTCCGCTCACTTCGATTTGCATGAACCTCCCGCTGACCACTCCCCTGACCCGCCCATGAGAGCCGTGATCCAACGTGTGCAGGAGGCGGCGGTGCGCATCGACGGATGCACCGTCTCGCACATCGGGCCTGGATTGTTAGTTCTGTTAGGAGTGGAGGAGGTGGATGATCAATCGGATGTTGAGTGGCTGGCCGCGAAGGTGGCGAAGATGCGGATCTTCCAGGACGGCGAGGGGAAAATGAACCTATCGGTGACCGAAACCGGAGGCAAGGTGCTGGTGGTGAGTCAGTTCACGCTGCACGCGTCGACTAAGAAAGGCAACCGCCCGTCGTTCATTCGCGCGGCGGCACCGACGCATTCCGAACCGCTGTATGAGGCGTTTTGCGCCGCCATCGGGCGGGAAACCGCCCAACCCGCCATGTGCGGCGTGTTCGGCGCGGACATGAAGATCACACTCGTGAACGACGGACCCGTCACGATCGTGATCGACAGCCGGGTGCGCGAGTGACCCGCAGCTTGTGGGGATTTCCCTTGCCATCCACCCGTCATGCATGGCATCGTCATCTAACTTCCATGAACGCCGATCCATACGTCACGCCCGATGCCATTTCTGCCGGAGGCGGAGGCCCTAACCCGCAATACATGGTTTCGGCTGCCGCCGTGCAACAACTGGCCACGACCAAGCCTTGGGTTAGATTCATCTCGGTCATGGCGTTCATCGGGGCGGGGTTCCTGTTGTTGGCTGCCGCTGGCATGTTCATTGCAAGTTTCGCCGTGGGCAGCAGCGTGATGTCAAAAGCCAGCCAGGGCAATCCCGCGTTCGGCGCTATCGGCGGCTTCGTCGGCCTTGCCGCGATCTACGCGGTCCTCGCCTTCGTCTATATCTTTCCCGCCCTGAAACTTTGGAAATATGCCAACGCCATCGGCAACCTGCTCCTCACCGGGCGCGAGGAGGATCTCATCGCCGCGCTCAATCAACAACGGTCCTTCTGGAAGTTCGTGGGAATCATGATCATCGTGATGCTGGTCGTCTATCTGATCGCCGTCATCGCAATCGCCGTCACGGTGGGAGTCACTGCGGCGTCCCACGCGCGCTGATGAGGCCGTAGCCGGATCTAACAGAGGTGTCCAGTTACGAACCCGCCCGCGATCACCTGCTGCTCTTTGACGGAGTCTGCCATCTCTGCAATGCGAGCGTGCGCTTCATCCTGCGGCATGATCCCGCGGGGCGGATCCGCTTCGCGTCCATCCAGAGTCCGCTGGGCCACGCCCTCTGCGCCCGCCACGGCTTCGACCCGGAGGCACCTGCGGCCGTGCTTTTTCTAACACCCACCGGTGCGTTCATGGCCGGTGATGCCGTGCTTGAGGTCGCCCGCGCCCTCGGTGGTTGGTGGAAAACCGCATGGGTCCTCAAGGCCGTGCCCCGCGTGTTGCGCGACGCCATCTATCACTTCATCGCCCGCCGCCGCTACCGCTGGTTCGGCAGGGAGGAATCCTGCATGCTGCCCACACCGGAATTGTTAGAAAGAACAGTGACGGAATAAGCGCGGCGGAAGCCCATGCGGGTGTGGTCCGCCATGCAGATTGCACATGATAAAAAAGCATTGTGCGGGTGAAAACTGCAGTTCGTACAAGGTCACACCCTAGCGCCGGGTGCCGTCCAAGCCGCGCTCATGCACCCACAAGCCCCAGACGATGCTGGCCAAGCCCAGACTGAGCAACAGCGGCGGGAGCCCGAGGGTAAGGCTGATGCCCACCGGTCCGATCATGTGAAGCACGCCGTCGTCCACAAAATGCGGCGAGATCACCAAGTAAAAACGTGCCAGCAGCAAAGCGATGGCTCCCACGGCAATCATGAATCCTCCCAGGGAGGCATGATGGCGGGCGAGTTTGGCAGCGGCAAGGCCGATCAGACCCAAGCCGACGGCACCCACGGAATCAAACAGCAGTCCGTGGTTTAAGATGAGTTCTAGCAATAGTTTCATGGGGGGGGAGTGGATCGGCGCGCCGAGGATTGCGGGGGGTGACGCGTGTTTTAAAGATATCCGCATGCATGGCCATACCCAAACCGAAGATCAGCCAGCCGGTGTTCATGACGACCAGTTTCACCGCCTGCCATGCAAGGGCAGTGGCCGCAACGCTGCCAGGATAGTCTCTACGCAGCGGGGAATATCCCTGGATCCTTCCCGCCTCGGACAGCGGCAACAATACCGCGTAGCCAAATGCCAGCAACAGCGCCCCGGCCACCATCATCCGGGCCGTCCAACCCCCCGAGGTCTTTGCCAAACGCCATGCCACTAACAAAATAAAGGTCCCCATCACGATGAGAAACACCGGATGTGTCGCTTCAATGGATCCCAATGTCCGTACGCTGTATGCGTTCATTCACAGACAATCTGCCATGACGTAAGTCATTGAGCAACAATTAATTATATCAGATGAATTGGATATGAAGTATGCCAAAAAACTCAGATTCTTTGATAGGCCGCCTATTGTTGAAATTCAGGCTTTCCTTAAAACTCTCCGGTTTCCCCTTGCAGCACCACGGACTTGCGGCTCTCGCTCAGTTGGAAAGAGCTGAAGATCCGCACATCCGTAGGTTGATTTGCGGATGATTGCTTGGATTTCCGCAAAAAAATAATTTCCCAAAAACGCGATTTCTCATCCTGCGGTGGTTTCAACTCTTGCGGGAGGACCCGCCGCCACCTAAGCCATTCCCACCATGAGCGAAGCCGCCACCCCGCAGCAACCCCAGTCCACCGAAGCCGAACTGATCGCCATCCGCCGCGAAAAACTCGCCAAGCTCCGTGACCTGGGGGTCGATCCCTATGGCGCGCGCTTCGAGGTCACCACCACCCCCGCCAAACTCCGGGCCGCCTTCGTGGAAAACATCCCGGTCAAAATCGCCGGCCGCATCATCGCCCTGCGCGACATGGGCAAATCCGTGTTCTTCCAACTCGGCGACGTGCTCGGCTCGATCCAGGGATACCTCGGCATCCGAAATCTATCAGATGACCAGGCCGCCATCTGGTAATGCCTCGACCGCGGCAACTCGCTCGGCATCGAGGGTGAGACCTTTCTAACAAAAACCGGCGAGCCCACCGTGAAGGTGGAGAATTTCACCGTGTTGTCCAAGGCGCTACGCCCGATGCCCGACAAGTTCCACGGGCTGGCCGACCGGGAGACGAAATACCGCAAGCGCCACCTGGATCTGATAGGCAACCCCGAGAGCGCCAGCTTGTTTGTGACCCGCTCGCTGATGCTGGCGGAAATCCGGAGTTTCCTCCAGGAGCGCGGCTTCCTCGAGGTGGAAACCCCGATGCTCCAGGACATTCCCGGCGGCGCGGCGGCCCGCCCGTTCGAAACCTTCCACAACGCGCTCGGCATGCCGCTCACACTGCGCATCGCACCCGAGTTGTTCCTCAAGCGGCTGTTAGTCGGCGGCTTCACCAAAATCTTCGAACTCAACCGCAACTTCCGCAACGAGGGTATCTCGCGCCGCCACAACCCGGAGTTCACGATGTTGGAGGCCTATTGGGCATTCTCGGATTTCGAGGAAATGGCCGAACTCGTCGAGGACCTCACCTGCCACCTCGCGGAGAAATTCTGCGGCGGACTCAAGATCCAACACACCGACGAGGAGGGCAACATCACGCGCACCATTGATCTAACACGCCCGTGGCGTCGCGCCAACTATCATGACCTCATCAAGGAGGCGGCCGGTCCGGATTTCTTCGAGCTCACGCCCGCCCAGCGTCGCGCGAAATGCGACGAACTCGGCGTGCAGATCTCCGACCAGATGGAGGACCACGAGGTCATCCAACAGGTCTTCGAAAAAAAGATCGAGGAACACACCTTCGATCCCTGCTTTGTGACCCGGGTGGCCAGTGAACTCGTGCCGCTCGCCAAAGTCTCGCCCGGCGGCAAAACCGTGGAAGTTTATGAACTCATCATCAATGGCCAGGAAATTTCCCCGGGCTATTCGGAGTTGAACGACCCGGACGTCCAGCGCCAGCGCCTCGAACACCAGGCCGGTGGCGAGGAGGAACAAAAAGTCGATCAT
>CAYWLC010000162.1:0-6337 GCA_964458895.1 uncultured Luteolibacter sp.
CAGCCTGCAGGAGAAATGGGCTCGCGCCGGGGTGGTTTTCGTCGATTCGACCCGTGGTCTTACGGAATACGGGGAGATCTTCCGCCCGCACTTCGGTTCCGTGATCGGCCGCGACGAGAACCTCTTCACCCAGCTCAACTCTGCGGTGTTTTCCGGTGGTTCGTTCATCTACATCCCGCCAGGAGTGAAAGTCACCGCGCCGCTCAAGTGCTTCATGCATCTGCAGGGGGGCGGCAACAGCCAGTTCGGGCGAACTCTCATCGTGGCAGGCGAGGGTGCTGAGGTGACTTTTTTTGAGAGTTGCTCGTCGGCGGCCCGGCCTGGCGCGGCGTTGCACTGCGCGGTGGGCGAGTTCGTGCTCGGCGCACATGCGCGTCTCAACTACGTGGCGTTGCAGAATTGGGGGCCTAACGTCTTCAACCTTGCAATCCTACGGGCGAGGCTCGCCGCCGGGGCCTCCGTCCAATGGATCGACTGCAATCTCGGTGGACGGCTGACGATGAAATATCCCTGCGCTCTGCTGGAGGGTGAGGGCGCTTCTGCGGAGGCACTATCCATCACCGTTGCCAAGACCGGGCAACATCACGATTCCGGTGCGAAAATGTTGCATCGCGCACCACGGACTTCGAGCTCGATCACCTCCAAAAGCGTGTCGTTAGGGGATGGCCAGGCGGGCTATCGCGGCTGGGTGGACATGCCCGCGACCGTGCGCGGCTGTCGCAACCACACCGAGTGCGACGCCTTGCTACTCGATGCCTCCAGCCGTACCTATACCTATCCCGCCATTCAGGTGCGGGGGCGCAACAACATCGCCCAGCACGAGGCGAGTGTCTCGCGGCTTGACGAGGAGCAGATCTTCTACATGCGCCAGCGCGGGCTTACCGCAGGTGCCTCACGCAGCCTGAGCGTGAACGGTTTTATCAATGATTTGGTGCAACGGTTTCCCCTGCAATACTCCCGGGAGATCAACCAACTCATCGAGCTGGAAATGTCGGGCTCCGTCGGCTGAGGCCAAGCTATGTTTTCAATAACAAATTTCTAGCAACCGGAACGGCCGATTCATCCGCACAGCGTCTTAAAAGCGTGCTTTGACCATGAGCTTCACGCAGCGGCCGGGCTGGTCATTCAGCCCCGACTCCTGCCATGGAGACGATAGGTGATCTTGATATAGCTTATCCGTGAAATTCTCAACGGCCGCCACCAAGCTCCATGTGTTCCCGACATCGACGCCCAGACGCACATCACCGCGGGTATAACCGCCGGTTTGACGTTCGTTTGTCCCGATGTGATTCTGGCTCGAAGCGGTCAAACCGCTGATTTCCGCCCAAAACTTGGAATCCGATCCCAGGCTCGTTTCGTAGCGCAGCCCATAGCGGGCTTTGAGGGGCGGAATGCCGGGCAGATCCGAGCCGGTATCGTCGTTCTTGCCGCGCACGTATGACAAAGACGCAAATGTCGTGAAACCCGCGCCGAGGTCGTAGTCCAGCGCTGCCTCGGCACCATAGAGGACGGCTTTGGTGTAGTTCTTGTATTGGCGATCCCCACTAAGCTGCCTTTCCTGAACGATGTAATTATCAACGATGTTGTAAAACCCGCTGACCGTCGTTTGCAGTCGGTCGGATCGGGTTTTCACGCCGATATCGAAATTCCAACTGGTTTCAGGATCGAGATCGGGGTCGCCGATGTCGTTTCCCAGCGCATCGTGCGGGCCGTCGAAATAGAGTTCGAGCAAAGTCGGCGAGCGGAACGCACGGCCGATATTCGCGTAGAGATTGACGGTCTCGGTGGCCTTGTAGAGCAACCCGAGATTGCCGCTGAGCGCGCTGCTCACCGAGGTTTCCTCATTGGTAAGTTGATGGCGCGGATGTCCATCGGTTTGCGCTTCGATCCAGTCCCAGCGCAGCCCGGGGGTGACGACCCAGCGGTCGCCGACAGTGATTTCGTCCTGCACGAAAACGCCCGCCCCGGTTCGCGATGAGTCGGGGATGACCGGAACATTGTCGTATGCCGGGTTGACCCAAGCGGAACCCGTATCCCGAATCGTCCGGTCGGAGCTTGCGTCCTCGTAGAATGTGTCAATTCCTGCGGTGATCCGGTGCATCTCGTTAGGGGCAAAGACGATCTGCGGCTTCAGCGTGTAGGTGTCGATATCAACCCGGATGTTGACAGCCAGATCACCCAAGACCGGCGGTGGGGTGCCGATGACCATACGGCGATAGCGATGCCGATTGTGCCGCTGCCATCCAAAATCCAGGCTGAAGCGCTCCATGCTCTCTGGCAATTCGGTGGCTTCGAAGCCCAGTGCCAAGCGCTGATGCTTCTCGCCCTTGAAGTAATCTTCGGCAAAGGCCGCTATGCTGGGTATCCCGATATCCGCCTCCATGAACGAATAGTCGGCCCAAGTCTTCCAGCCCTTCCCGCTGTAGTTTCCGCCGGCCCATAGAGTGTAGCCCTCGTAGAAACTGTTGGGAACTTCGCCGGTCGGGTTTTTAATATTGGCCGTGTCGCGGTAAACACCGCCCAGATAGGCATTGAATCGATTCTGGCCGAAACGCAAGTGGCCCGAGGATCTCATGCCTTCGCCATTGCTCTGATAAGCGACATCCGATTCTCCACGAAACCGAGGACCGCCGCCGCTTTCTTCATCGGCGCGCTTGGTGATGAAGTTCATCACACCGCCGATGGCATCGGAGCCATAGAGCACGGACGCCGGCCCGCGAACCACCTCGACGCGTTCGATCTGAGCCGGATCGAGCGAGAAGACATGATTACCCCCCGGCCGTTGTTCGGATAGACGAATCCCGTTGACCAACACCAGCACGCGCTCGCCGGACAAGCCCCGAATGACGGGTTGGATGCTCCCCGGGCCGGCGGTAATCGCATCCACGCCCGGCTCATATTGGAAAATCTCGCTGAGCGAGATGGTGACTTTCTCATCAAGCTCGCGCGCTTCCAACAGATTGACGGGCAGCGAAGTGTCAAACACGGACTTTTCGCTTCCCGTGGCCGTAACTACCAAAGGCGTAAGCAGTTCCGCATTTTGAGCGCGGGCAAACGGGAGGCAGCACGATAACGCCGCCACTGAGGGTGTGATCCATTTCATCATGTTGCTGGGTGTCTGGAAGTTTTGCTTCTTCATGGGAGGCCCGTGCAAGCGACGTTAAAGCGCAACGGCGAGCCGGATAATGGAGTGCCGCTGCAGCGGTTCGGAGACGCGGCGCATCAAGGCAATAACGCAAACTAATTGCAATAAAAAATTCCTGGAATTTTTCCGGGTGGGGGATTTTCAGCCTTCATTGATGCTGTGGGAAGTGCCTCACCCCGCTGGTATCGGCTGCTCGAGGCAGCCCGGGGCATCCGGTGCCAACACATGCTCCGGCCGTTCGGGGCTGGCACGCGGATCGTCGATGGCCATGGGCGGCGTCCCGAAGATGATGAATTCCAGCGGGCCGGCCGCAGCAGCGCACAATTCGTGGGGCACCCCCGCCGGAATCACCACCACCGCCCCAGGCCGCAAGGGATACTCGGATCCGGCGATCATCATTGTTCCGGTCCCGGCCAGGACGTAATAGACCTCGTCATACTGCCGGTGAAAATGCAAGCCTCCCTGGGACACCGTGATGACGTGAACATTCGCGACTCCACCCTCGCCACCCGTAACGATTCGGCAAGCCTCGCCATACGGGCATGGATCCACGCGGGTCATGTCGCGGTAATGCACCAGAACGCGCTTGTCGGTCTCAATGTCGAGAGTGCTGCGGCAACCGGACGGCGGGGTGGTCTTCATGACGGTTCCGGGTGGGCGGTGGCGCGGTAGAAAACCTCGCCTTCATGGCGGGAGGTTTCGATTTGGTTTTTTGCCATCAAGGCTTCGAGTTTCTTGAGAACTTCCAACCGGTTCAAGCCGAGGCCGAGTGCCACATGTTCCACCGTGCAGGGGCGGCGGCGCAACATTTCGAGGACCGCACCGGGCTGGATCTTGTTCGACTTGTGACTCAGACGCGAGGGGTATTCGGCGATGACTTCGGCAGGCGGGTCGAAGAACTTTGCGTATTTCTTGAGCGCTTCAGGAGACATTGCCATGGCTGGCACTTTGTTCCGCCAAGGTGGGCGCGCCTCCGAATTTCGCGCTGCTGCGTTCCGGGGCCTCTTCCGAAACGTCGTGGTGGTGATGGGGGAAGAACCGTTGCAGGAAAAACATCGCCAGAAAACCGGCCAAGACATCCCTCATGGTTTGCATGATCGAGAGGTTCTGATGAACCGCGTGCGGAATGAAGTGGAGCAAGGCCATGCTCAACATCAGCCCGGCCACGAAGCTCGCCGCGATTTGCAGCCGCAAGTGGGTCAGGCGCACGGCCAGCAAAATCCAGCCGCCAGCCAAGGAGGCCAGTGCCACCAGCAGGCAATAGATCGCGAGCTGCGCGGGCGGGGTAACCAGGTGGTGGTTCATATTTGGTTCCCGTATAACTTGGTGGTTAAAAAGACCGGTTGGCTTGCTATGTTTTGAGCATAAGCTCATAATCCAAAGCAGCAAGGGAATCTTTCCATCTGTCGGAAGCCGTGCGAGACGACGAAACCCCCAAAAAATGCTGTCCTGCGAAAGTTCTTGACAGTTATTAGTCAATGCTCATAACCGCAAGAAAAAATGCGAGTCATTACGAAATGTCTAATGGTGATGGGATGGCTTGCGCTTGGCACTCTGGCGCATGCGGCGCTAACCACCTATGTTTCTTCCGATTTTACAGGAACGGATGCGGGGGATTGGACACTGGTGACAGGTGCCGGTGACGGGCCCTCTCTGACGGCCGGGTCGGGTATTGATGCTGTAGGCGAGGGCTGGCTGCGCCTGACCGCAGACAAAGATTGGCAGTCATCGTTTATATACTATAACCAACCCATTCCGACCGCAGCGGGATTGCAATTCATGTTTGATTTTGTGATCTGGGGTGCAGAGGGTACCCGGGCGGACGGGTTGGCTTTGGTGATCTTTGATTCAACAGTCACTCCTGCGGCAGGGGCATACGGGGGATCACTGGGCTATGCACAACGTTCAGGATTAAATGGATTGGCTGGCGGAATCGCCGGATTTGGGTTTGATTCTTTCGGTAATTATTCCAACCCGAACGAAGGAAGGATAGGAGGTCCTGGTCAGCGAGCCAATTCCATCGTAATTCGCGGATCCATGGGGGCGGACCGCACGAAAGGTTACGAATATGTGACAGGCGCGAACACTCTGTCTGCATTTTCCACACGAACGAGTGACCGCGCGCAAGCAACAGCCCACACAGTTCGTATTACGGTGCCGACCGACCATTTGATCTCGGTTGATTGGAAAGTTGAGGGATCGTCTGATTGGGTTTCATTGATTGATGAATATGAGTGTGATCTTACATGCCCGGAAAACATCAAATTTGGTTTTACTGCCGGCACGGGTGCTTTGAGCAGTAATCAGGAAATCCGCAATTTGTCCGTCACGTCCATTCCTGAATCGTCCACCGCGATACTATTCGCCATTGGCGGCGGTCTTGCGTTTTTTTATCGCCGCAGAAAACCTCCATACAACCAAGGGGGCCAGGCCCAAGTCTGATGAACTGATTCAGGCACCTCCGCCAATAGCTGGTTCCTAACAATCAGGATTTTTTTTGATCTGCTGCCGCAACAGGCTGGAGTCGTGGCGATAGCCTGTTCGCAAGGGACCTTGAGATACGTGGCGCCACCGGGACGATGGCTGTCTTGGCGGCGGAACGCGATGCTGGGGTCGGCCTGAGCGCGGCCACAGTGGAATATCCGGCCGATGGCAGCGTGAAAAAACTTGCTTGTTATTGGCGTGCGCTCATAACTTCCGGCAAGCAAATGACCTCACTGACGATTCTCTCGGAAAACACCGTGCGCGGCGCTGGCCTGCTCGGCGAACACGGACTCGCCTATTGGCTCGACACCGGCACCCACCGCGTGCTGTTCGACACGGGACAGGGTATGGCGTTGCAACACAACGCCGCCAAACTCGGCATCGACCTCGGAGCGGCAGACGCCATCGTGCTCAGCCACGGCCACTATGACCATGTTTCCGGCCTGCCGCTGGCTTTGGCGGCGGCTCCTTCAGCCGACCTCTGGTTCCACCCCGCAGCCACCGAATTGAAATTCATCCGATCTGCAGAAGGCCGCTCACGGCGGATTTCCAACGATTTCATGGAACGCGGCGATTTCGGCAGCTCTCGCATGGTGCATCGGGTGTCCGAACCCACCGAAATCGTGCCGGGTGTCTGGCTGACCGGCGGGATCCCGAGAACCAATGACTTTGAGGATGTGGGTGGTCCGTTTTTCCTCGATGATGCGA
>CAYWLC010000163.1:0-6311 GCA_964458895.1 uncultured Luteolibacter sp.
CATCCGTCATCCGTCATCCGTCATTGGCGCATTCGTCATCCCGATCTTACGGGTTTTAGAGTGGCATCGGCACCGTTCCCGGCGTTGATTGCACCCAGCCATGGCCGACGTCTTCACTCCGGAAAAGTGTTCCGAGGTCATGTCCCGCATCCGGGGACGCGACACGAAACCGGAATTGGCCCTGCGCTCGATGCTCCACCGGCTCGGCTACCGGTTTACCGTAAACGGCCCGAAAAACAAATCCCTCCCAGGCAAACCCGATCTCGTCCTGCTTAAATACAAGACCGTCATTTTCGTGCACGGTTGCTTCTGGCACGGGCTTGAACAGACTCTAACTCGAAGACGTTCCCATCCGCATCGACAATCACTCCATCCGGGTAAACTTCGACATCCACCACGTAATCCTCCAAAGTCACAGCATCGTCAAATTCACGCTCTCCGTTGATGAACTCCTGAAGACGTGTCATCATTAAATCAACGATCTCAAGTTGTGCCTCCCGCTCAGTGGAAAAGACACAAATCCGCTCGTGGGCGTTTGCGGCATCATTTGGTGAACTTTCTTTCACAGAAGGAACAGGCCCCTGAGAAAGGGTGTTGATGTAAATGCAGAAGCCACGGTTGTTCATGCCCAATATGACCTGGCCAGGTTCGAGACCAATGACAAGCGGAAATTCACGAACTGACGATTGAACCGTTCCTCCTCACTTCCATCTTGTCAGAAAAATCCCGGACAGACAGACTTACTCCATGGCCAACGGAAATCGATGGAATCGCGAAGAGTTGCTCATTGTCCTCAATCTCTATCACAAACTTCGCTTCGGTCAGTTTGATCAAAGGCAACCTGTGATCATCGATCTGGCGAAGCGCATTGCCCGCACTCCGAGCGCGGTGGCGATGAAACTCAGCAACCTCGCCTCGCTCGATCCCGTGCTAAAACTGCGTGGCATCGACGGACTCAAGGGTGCCAGCGCTCTCGACCGCACCATGTGGGAAGAGTTCCACGAAAACCCCGCCGAACTTGTCCCGCTCAGCCAGGAACGATTTGACTCCCTATTCGTGGAAACCGAAACGGAAACCACCGAGGTCATTCCCGGTACCGGCATCCGCACGGTGCCGCGCCCGCCGTCCGGAGAGACCGAAATCACGCGGTCGTCCAAACAACGCCGCGGCCAATACTACTTCCGCGATATCGTGCTCAACAATTACGATAATCGCTGCGCCATTACCGGCCTGCCGATCCGCAGACTCCTGATCGCTTCTCACATCCTCCCATGGCGGAGCCACGAAGCGGAACGCCTCAACGTCCGCAACGGTATCTGTCTCAACCGCCTTCACGACGCGGCATTTGATCAGGGGCTCATTGCCTTCGATGACGAGTGCCGCATGCTGGTCTCGACCAAACTCAGCGACCACTTGCCGCATCGTTCTATCCAGGAAAACTTTGCGGCCTACGAACGGACCACATTAAATCTGCCAGAAGATGGGATTCCACCAGATCCAGGACATTTGAAGTGGCATCGGACGAAAATTTATTACGGCAATCCTTGACGATATTCATCACTTCTCGGTTTGGTTATTGTCTTGTTCAATCCTGGCTGCTAGATGGTTTTGCAAATGCATCGATTCACCAAATTTTTGTTCCTGATGGGCACCTTGGCCGGTCCCGTGGCTGCTGAAGATCTGCTTCAACTGGGGCTGAAAAGCGCATTCAACGCGCTCGCCCCGGTCCCCGAGGAAACGGCTGGTGCTGCCCGGACCGCCGCCGTTGCCCTGCTGGTGCCCTATCTGACGAAACAGGGAGAGAATCAACTTTGTCAGAGGAAAACATCCCCAGCCGGTGCATGGTTAGAATTGCAGGACTTGAAACTGCAGCGTGTCAGCGCACAAGCCGTCACTCAGGCCGACAGGGCTAACGGTATCCAGGAAAAGTTGCTGGTGTCAGTGGATTGCGAAATGTACCGTACGCGTAAATCTGGAGAAACTGTATGGTCGCCGTGGGTCAACGGGATTCCAATCTTGTTCCCACCGGGAATTAACGTCGAACATGGCACAAATGGCGCATGGACGGCCTCCTCTTCCTATCTCCAGTATCTCAACCCGATAGGCAATCAGCGACTTCCGGCCAATCCGCAAGCTGCGGCCAATCCCGCCACCGCAGGCCTCCCGCCTGGCATGAGCCGTGCGGGTTCCGGCACGACTCCACCTCCGGCCAAAAGCATCCCGCCGACTCCACAACCTGCTGTCTCCGGGGTCAGTCCCAAATAACAGACATTCTTAATCCTCTTCAATCCCCGCTCAATCCTATCTCCCTTGGCGGCTCTGCGCCTTTTGCGCGAGACAATCTTCCCACTTTTAGACTGCTTGCCAAAGTGACGGCCCACTCACCCACACGTCCGCCCCAGCCACCGACCTTGCCTTTTCAATCGCTGCAAGGGCAGCAGCCTACCCAAACTCCACCTTCGACAGCTCACGCAACTGACCGCAGATGGCGCGAAGGCGTTCTGGCGGGAGAACTTCGCCACGGCGGTCTAGGAAGCGTTCGATTTCCTTTTCGTTGAGTACGGACACATTTCCAGTCTTCTTGCGATCAATGAACCAGCCGGGGAATACGAGTGCTGGCGTGACGGGGATGCGAACGCCGTTGAGTTGAGAAAGTTTGGTGGATAGCCATTCGGCATTTCGCTCTGCCTGTTCGAGGCCGTGGCGGTCTGGGCGCATCGCGCACGGGAAAGTGTAGCCTCCCGGACACTTTATTGATCGATTCTCTAAAAATCACTTGGCAAACGTATCAAATTAGGTACGTTTCTTTCATGGCCTTACCGGCACCACGACCACTCCGAACTCTGTTCTTCCGCACGGAAGCCGGAAACGAACCGGTGCGAGAGTGGTTGCGCGATCTGCCATTGGCGGAGAAGAAAATCATCGGAGCGGACATTCTCGTCGTGCAGTGGAAATGGTCGATAGGCAAACCGTTGGTGGACTCAATGGGCAGCGGCCTATGGGAAGTGCGTTCCGCGCTGGGAGAACGGATTGCCCGGGTTTTCTTCATCGTGGTCGATGAGGAGATCGTCCTGCTGCATGGGATCATCAAGAAAACCCGGACCGCCCCCAAACAGGAACTGGAGACCGCCCGAAAGCGCCAGTCCTGCTACTTGAAAGAACAACACCACAAAAAACATGAAACCAAAAGCACATCAAAACGTCCACCGCGGAAGTGACTTCAGCGATTTTCTCGCAACCGAGGGAATTCTCCCCGAGGTCGAGATTCTCGCCCTCAAGCGTGTGATTGCACTTCAACTGCAACAGATCTTGGAGCAAGAGTGCGTGACCAAGACGCAGCTTGCCTCCCGGATGAAAACTAGCAGGGCATCACTGGACCGTATCCTCGATCCACTGAATCCATCGCTCACCGTGGCCAGCATTGGCAAGGCCGCCGCCGCCCTCGGGCGGAAGGTGGAACTGAGATTCGTTCCTGCATGACGGCTTATTCGTCCTATCCCAGTCTGCGCAGCGTCGCCTGTGCCTCATTCGCGAGCTTCAGGAAGTCCGCCGAGAGCCGAGCATCCGCCGCGACTTTTCCCCAAAACACCGATGCCCATCCCATGGCATCCCGCCACGGTGCTTGTGCGGCGGGCAAGGGTGGTGCGGGTGTGAAAGACCGGTTGACGATTTCCCCCTGCAAACCTGGTGCCCACAGCATCGGCAGCATGTCGTAGGCGGGAGCCACGAGAAATGGCAGCGTATCCACCAGCCAGAATGAGAGATTGCCGAAGTGCATGTCGGTATTGCCGATGAGTTCTCTCTGTGACAATCAGGAAACGCCCCGTAAGGGGATTCTGTGGCTCCTCACTCACAACACGCTCGACACCTGCGCCTTGTTGCAAGCAATCTCCGAGCGCACCTCTCCCGCATGGGTTTCCTCCGCAACCACTCCCGGCGAATCATCCTGATCCTGGCGCTTGCAGCCTTGGGAGCGGTTCTGTGCGCGTTGTTGGTGCCCGGCGAAAAAAATGCGGTGACCCGGCAACTTCTCGGTTTTCCGGATTCGGACGTTCCCTCGCAACTGGCACGCCCCTTGGTGCTGACGGCATTGTGTTTCCTGCCCGCGTTGGGGGCGCTCGTTTATTCGTTCGGCGGCACGCTTGATCGTTACATGACCCGGCAGTTTCTCGGCATCTTCGGCATCTGCCTTTCTGCATTTTTCGTGATCTGGCTGCTCATCGACATGAGCGACAAGATCACCGAGTTCCGCAATGCGAAAAACGCTTTGAGGACGATGGTGGTGTTCTACACCACCCGATTGCCCTCCACACTGTTGCTGCTGCTGCCCTCCAGTCTTCTGTTAGCACTGCTTCATGCACTGGGAAAACTTTCCTCGCACCGGGAAATCATTTCCATGATCCAGTCCGGGCGCGGGGTTCTGCGGGTCACCCTGCCACTGGTCATCGCCGGGGTTTTCTGCACCCTCTTGGGTCTCGGACTCAACTACCAATGGGCCCCGACTGCGGAAGGCACCGTGGACGACGTTCTGGAGGAAGCCAGCGGCAAGCAAGCCAGCGAGGCCTCCCAGGTTCTCTATCTGAATCCCGCCGACCGCCGCCTGTGGATGATCGGACAATTCCCGGCGAACTACGAAAAAGGCCAAGCCCTGCTCAACGTGGGAATCACCACCAGTGATGAGCGTCAAATGCTGGTCTCGCGTCTTTCAGCACCCCGCGCGATGTGGGACCGCAATACCCGCCAATGGACGTTTGATGACGCCGTCATCGCCAGATATTCCAAGGACCATCCTCCGGAGTTTCAAAAATTTGCCAAACCCCTGGTCGTCGATTTATGGTCGGAGACTCCCTGGCAACTCATCAAGCCGGGCCTGAGCCCGACCTATATGGGCATCCCCGATCTCAACACCTGGATCAAGGAACATGACAAGCATCACCCGTTCGCGGACTCCGCGCCCTACCTCAGCCAGTGGCACTACCGTTGGGCGCTGCCTTTCACCTGCCTGATCACGGTTCTGTTAGCCACCCCGCTGGGCATCCATTTCTCGCGCCGCGGCCCGGGTGCCGGCATCTTCCTCGCGGTGGTGCTCTCGGCCGTCATGCTGCTGGTCAGCAACGTGATTCTTGCCCTCGGCGAGGCCGGCACCCTCCACCCCGCGCTGGCCGCATGGTTGCCTAACATCCTGTTCGGACTGATCGGCGGTTATCTTTTCCGCCTCCGCATCACCGGCCGCCCGATCTATCATACCCTGCAAAAACGCTTCCTCCGCACCGCGTGAATCCACAATCTCAAATTTCAAATCTCCAATCTCAAATCTCCAACCCCCATGGCCTACGCAGAATCCTGGCACGTCCGTTCCCGCTCCCGTGAATGCGCCGCCACGCAACGCGCCTTCGCGGATGGTGAAATCCTCGTCACCGCCCTCTACCCCGACCCGGAATCCGGTGGCTTCCTGCGTCGCGATTATTCCTTGGATGCTTGGAATGAACTTCCCAGCGATGCACAACGGGCGTTTTCATTCTGGAAAACCACGTATTCCGCGCCCGCGGACCATGCTCCGCAGGAGGAGGAAAAACTCAGTCCGGAGGAAATCCTCCACCGTCTCATCGAGGAGGACGAGGACCACACCGAAAACACCCGCTACATCCTCGCCGTGATGTTGGAACGGCGCAAACTCCTGCGCGAAACCGATTGCCAGCGCACCTCTAACGCAATTCTGCGCGTCTATGAACATCGCAAAACCGGCGAGGTCTTCCTCATCCGCGATCCTGACATCGCGCTCTCCGAGGTCGAGGCCATGCAGGACCAGGTCATAGAGTTGTTAGAAAACAACGGCCGCATGCCCGCCCCGCTTGAAGAGCCCGCTCCGGAGGATGTTCCCGGCTCCCGTGGCGATTGACCTGATTATTTTCGGCTCATCGTGAATTCCGGTGGCCATTTGCTTCAAGCAATGAAGAGGCCGGGAACGAAGGTGGCGCGCTCCCGCCGGGAGCGCATGCCTGGGAGCTGTGGTGGTGAAATCCAGGTGGCGGTCGTTGCGTCCTGCCCGCGTCACCCTTGCACCTTGCACCCTCTGCGCTCCCGGCGGTAGCGCGCCACCATGCTCCGCGCTCTATTCATGGACATCTCTGGCGGAAATGTTAGAACCCAAGGTGGCGCGCTCCCGCCGGGAGCGCATGCCTGGGAGGTGTGGTGGTGAAATCCAGGTGGCAGTCGTTGCGTCCTGCCCTGGGTCATCCTTCCGCCTGGCATTGTCCTGCGCTCCCGGCGGTAGCGCGCCACCATGCTCCGCGCTCTATTCATGGACATCT
>CAYWLC010000164.1:0-6236 GCA_964458895.1 uncultured Luteolibacter sp.
TGCCGCGTTGTTTTTCCAACTCCATCCAGTCCGGGGTGGTGGCCCGCTGGTTTTTGCGCGCGGTCACGCTGCCGGCCAGGTTGAGCGCCCCGCCATACAACAGGAATTTCTCGGTGAGTGTCGTCTTGCCCGCATCCGGGTGGGAGATGATCGCGAACGAACGGCGGCGCGTCACCTCGCGCTGCAGCACGGGTGATGGGATGGCATAGGGCGAGACAGACATGAAATCGGCCCACCCGCGATACCCTCCCGCGCACCCATGTGCAAGCGTTTGGATTGCCCGTCGGCCCAGGACGGCAAGAATTATCCCGAGTCAGTCATTTGTAAGACTTTGACAGTCAATGGGCGTCCTTCCGTGAAATCGGGCCGTTTTACCACAACCGGAGCGAAGCGGAACCGTAGCGCAGCGGAGATGGCCAACGGCAAATAGCCGAGCACACTATCCTGAATAACGAGGCAAAGGCACTGAGCACCACTGATTCCACTGACATCCGGAAAAATCAGTTCTCTCAGTGGTGCTCAGTGTTTCAGTGGTTAGTTTGCGCGCCTCACAGGGGTTCGTCATCCGTCATCCGTCATCCGTCATTCACGCGCCGGAAAAATCAGCAGAGTCTCTATCGCACTCATTCGCACCATCACCTCGGTCTTCACGGGCAGCCGCCGCGCGACATCTTCTAACACGCACCACGCGAAAACGCCGGCGAGTTTCGCCCGCTCCGCCGCGGCCATGCCGGTCACCAGTCCTGCCAGATAGCCGGCCAGCAGGGCATCCCCCGCTCCCACGGTGCTGGCGACCTCGGCCTGTGGTGCCGCAGCCATGATGGTGCCCTCCGGGGTGGCGAAGAGCGCGCCCTCCGCGCCGAGTGATAGAATCACATGGGGCACCTGTTGCGCTTGCAATCGCCGTGCCGCCGCCACTCGTGCGCCCGCGTCCGGCAATTCGTGCCCGAGGATTTCCTCCAACTCGCGCACGTTGGGTTTGATCAGGTCCACGCGGCAATCGATGGCGGTCCGCAGGGCCGCGCCGCTCGTGTCCACCGCCACCCGCGCGCCCGCCTCCTTGAGGTTTGTTAGAACATCCGCGAAATACCCGGTGGAAACCCCTGCAGGCAGGGTGCCGCCGAACACGAACCAGCGCCCGGGTGCCGCGAACCCGCGCAGTTTCTCCATCAAACTCCGCAATGCCACCGCATCCGGTTGCATGCCCGGCAGGTTGATATCGGTGGTCTCACCGCTCGAACTGCCCACGATCTTGATGCCGCTGCGCGTTTCGCCCGGCAGCCGGATGAACTCGTCGCGGATGCCCTTGCGCTGGAACAATTCCTCAAACAGGCGCGCGTTAGCCTCGCCGAGGAAGCCGCACGCGGTGGAAGTGATGCCATAATCCCCTAACAACGATGAAACGTTCACACCCTTGCCGCCCGCCTGACGGTGGTGGCCTGTCGCGCGGTTCACCTCACCGGGCACCAGACACTCCAGAAAAACCGTTTCATCCAGCGCCGGATTGAACGTGACCGTGACGATGTCGGGCAGGTGCGGCAGGTGCGGCATGTGCGGATCCTAAACCGGGCGACCCGCCCCATAAAGGTGTTTTTGCCCCTGCTAATCCAATCTGCGGCCTCGCCGACCGCCGACAGCCCTCACCCCATCGCGTGCATCGTCTCGTAAAGCGCCACGATGTTGGAGGTGGGAGTCACGGGCTGGATGCGGTGGCAGGGGGCGCAGATCCAGCGCCTGATGGTAACGGATGCCCCACGGGTCCTGGGTGGAATCCGCAGGTGGATAGGCTGGCTTCCATTTCGGGGGAATATCAACGCGGGCGTCGATGTGGAGTTTGTCCCATGACTCCTATTCTTCATTCCGCAGCTTTCCCCAATCCTCATCTGTTAGGCAACAGGGATCGGCAGCGACCTCATGACCGGGCGCAATTTCGCGCAGCGCGAGGTCCATGCCGATGGTTTCCGCATAGAGCGGATGGCTCATGCGGTGGCCGAAGGCGCTGCCCGCAGGCGGATCAATGGGCGACGGGACATCGCCCTCTAGCAGGATTTTTTTGCGTCTGGCCAGCGGGTCGGGAGTGGGAATGGCGGAAAGCAGGGCCTTGGTGTATGCGTGGCGCGGATCCTGATAGATGGTTTCCGCCGTGGCGAGTTCGACGATTTTTCCGAGATACATCACGGCCACGCGGTCGGAGACGTGCTTCACTACGGATAGATCGTGCGCGATGAACAGATAGGACAACCCGAAATCCTTCTGCAACTCAACGAGCAGGTTGAGGATCTGCGACTGGATGGAAACATCGAGCGCCGAGACCGGCTCGTCGCAGACAATGAGCTTCGGTTTGAGCGCGAGCGCGCGCGCGATGCCGATGCGCTGGCGCTGGCCGCCGGAAAACTCGAAGGGATAGCGCTCCGCGGCGGACGCGGGCAGGCCGACACGATCTAACAATTCGAGGGCCTGCTTGTGGCGCTCCACACGGGAGCCGAGTCCGTGGATGATGAACGGCTCCTCAAGGATCGAGCGCACGCTCATGCGCGGATCAAGGGATTCCGCCGGATCCTGGAAGATCATCTGGAAATCCCGGCGTAGCGGACGCAACGCGCGCTGGCTGGCATTCGAGATGTCTACCCCGTCGAAACGGATGGATCCGGAGGTCGGTTTGAGCAGGCGGACCACGGCCTTGCCGAGCGTGGATTTGCCGCAACCGGATTCGCCGACGAGGCCCAGCGTTTCCCCGGGTGCGATCTCCAGCGAGACCCCGTCCACCGCACGAACCTTGCCGGTCTCGCGCAGCAGGATGCCGCCGCGCACCGGAAAGTGCACGCACAGCCGGGATATTGTTAGAAGCGGTCGCGGGATCATGGCTGGTAACATTCCGGGCAGGTTTCCACCCAGTGGCCGGGCGAGACTTCGGAGAATCCGGGGCGTTCGCTGACGCCGGACGGCATGCGTCCCATGCGTTGGCAGAACCGGCATCCATGGGCATAATCTGCTAGAGACGCCACCATGCCGGGTATGGTCCTGAGAATCGATTTGGACGGAGTTTCCAAGGTGGGGATCGATTGCAGCAGTCCGCGTGTGTAAGCATGCAGCGGATTGGCGAACAATTCCTCCGCGCAGGCTTTTTCCACCACCCGCCCGGCATACATCACCACCACCTCGTCACACGTTTCGGCGATGACTCCCAAATCGTGCGTGATGAGTATGATGGACATCTTCATCTCGAATTGGAGCCGCGCCATCAGGTCGAGAATTTGCGCCTGCACCGTGACGTCGAGCGCCGTGGTCGGTTCGTCGGCGATCACGAGCGACGGTTTGCACGCGAGGGCCAGGGCGATGACGATGCGCTGCCGCATGCCACCTGATAGATGGTGCGGATAGTCCATCATGCGCCGCTCCGGCGCCGGGATGCGCACGAGCCTCAACATCTCGGTGGCGGCGTCCCATGCGTCCCGTTTCGAGATTTTCCGGTGCAGGCGGAACACCTCCGCCACCTGACGCCCGACGCGGTGGACCGGATTCAACGCGGCCATCGGCTCCTGGAAAATCACGCCGATATCGCCACCCCTGACTCTCCGGATTTCTTCGTCGCCGGCATGCACGAGATCCCGCCCTTTGAAGACAACCTTCCCGCCGAGGATCTTGCCGGACGGCTGTGGCAACAAGCGCACGATCGACATCGCGGTCACGCTCTTCCCGCAACCCGACTCGCCGACGATGCCCACCGTTTTCCCCTCGGGCACCACAAAGGAAACCTGATCAACGGCACGCAACATGCCGCGGTCGGTCTCGAACGAAGTGATGAGCTTGTCCACCACGAGAATGTTGTTAGATATGGCATTCATGGGTCTTTGGGGTCCTCCCCGTCCCCGGCTGCGGCTTCAGGACCGGCCCGGTAATCATCCACGCTGCGGGTGGATTCCGGAAACGCCATGCCCGCCCGCTTTGCTGTTAGAGTTTCCCTGCGCATCTCATCGTCGATCCAGAAGACATGCACCTCGTGCGGGTCATAGACCACAGGCGGGCTGAAACGGGTCGTTTCACAATCCGGCCAGCGCACCCAGCGCCATGATGCGATGCGGATGAAGTCCACCGTGTATCCGGGCACGAAGATCGCCTCGTCGTGGATGATGTGCTGGAGCTTCCACGCCGCGTCTTTCAACTCCTCCACGGTGCGCCCGGTGCGTGTGATCTCACAGAGTTGGTCGGTGTCCGCGCGGCCCCAACTGAAGGTGTTGTTGGTCTGCGTTTTGGGATTGCACTTTTCGTCAAAGGCGTTGGACGAATGCAGGAATTGGAAAAAATCCGGCGTCGGCGGGGTGATCGACCAACTGCCAAACGCCATCTCGTGTTGTTTCTCCATCTCCTTCTTGTATTCCACGGTTTCCTCCAACCCGTCCAGACGCAGTTCGAATCCGCAGGCCTTGGCATCCTCCCGCAGGATGGCGACCATCCGGTCGCGTGTTGGAGTGTTGATGTAGGTGACGGCCACCGACAGGCGGCTGCCGTCCATTTTTATTAGAAACCCGTCCTTGCCTTCCTCGGTGTATCCCGCGGCGCGGAACGCCTGCCGCGCCAGATCGACCGAATACGGCCGTGCCCGGATCGAGGGATCGCTGAAGATGGCATAACCTTCGTTGAAGGCGTTGAGCCGCTGATAGTCCCCGCGGAACATGACATCGATCACCTTGTGCCAGTTCATCGCATGCTGGATGCCGATGCGCACGTTGCGGTCGTCGAGCGGGGGCTTGGTGACATTGAGATAAAGTCCGAGCGGGGTTTTGGGATAGCGGTTGTAAAAGGTCGCGCGTTCGATGTAACCCTTGTAGGCTGGCTCCATCTCACATTTGTCATACCAGAGTTGCGGACGCGTGACATAGAATGTCTCCAACTCCCCGGCGCGGAACAACTCGAAGGCCTTGGATTCGTCGCGCACCACCGTCTGCACGATCCTGTCGGGATTGAAACGATATTTGTAGTATTTGTGATCGCGCGCCCACCAGTCCCTGACGCGCGTCTGGGTGATCGACGCCCCCTTGATGATGTCACCGGCCAATACCTGATAGGCTCCGGTGGTCGGCGGAAACCGCCACTGGTAGCGCTCGTTGTAGTCGGAGCCGTAATCGGCGTAGAACTTCGGCGATGACGGTGACATGCCGCCAGCCATCGCCTCAGCATAAATTTTCACCTCCGGCAGGGAAACCGAAAGCGTGAGGTCGTCATAGGTCGCGATCTGGGCGCGCTCCTCCCGGTAAAACTGCTTGGAATACGGATTGACGATGTGATCGGACGCACGGAGATACACACCTAACAGGAAATCGCGCGCCCGGACCGGTTCACCGTCGGAATAGCGCGCCTCGGGGTCCAGCCTGAAATAGATCGTGCGTCCGTCCTTTGAAACCGCCCATTCCCTGGCCAGTCCGGGAATGACTTTCATGGTGTGCGGATGGAGATTGACCAGCGGGATGTCGATATAATCATACAACTCGCCGCGGAACGAGTTATTAGAGTTGTCACCGAAGGGACGGATGGTGGGGGGAAACGTGGAGATGTATTTGCGGAAAACCCCGCCCTTTTTTGCCGCGGGATCGCCGATCTCGGGTTGGTCCATGCCGGTTTCCCAAACCAAGTCGCCAGGCACATCGGTGGGTTTGCCGATCTTCAGATAATCACCCAACGCGAGGCGGAAGCGCCACTTTTCCTGGTCGAGCCGCAGGGCCTTGGCGCGATTCAACAGGAGTTCTTTGGCCTTGCCTTGCGCGGCGGGCAGTTCGGATTCAATCCGCGCCAGTTCCTTGTCGGTTACCGTCTGTTGCCTGACCAGCCAGTTGTGGATATAACTGTTATAAATCGGGATGAACGAATCGAAGTCGAGCTTGCGCGCGCTTTCCGGCGCATCACGGCGGCAGCCGGTGCCCGCCAGCGCCACGACGGCGGCGGAAACCAGAGCCAGACATCGCGGCAATCGTCTCATCAACGGTAATAAGTGAATTTTTTCGGATCGAACGCCTCGCGCACCGCCTCGCCCACGAAGGTGATGAGCACCAGCAATCCCACCAGCACCACGAAGGTGGAGGTGACCAGCCAGGGCGCTGATAGATTGGCGAGTCCGTCGTTGAGCAGGCGTCCCCAGGTGGCGTATTCGGGCGGCAGGCCGAAGCCCAGATAGTCGAGCGAAGTCAGCGAGAAAACCAGGCCGGACACGGTGAATGGCACCAGCGTGACGATGATGGCGA
>CAYWLC010000165.1:0-6229 GCA_964458895.1 uncultured Luteolibacter sp.
CTGGAGGCGATTTCCGCGATTCCGGCGGCAAAGCGGGTTTGGATTTCTGCGGGAGTGAGCGGCCGATTATAAATGCAGAGATTGTCAATGAGTGTCGTCTGGGGCTTGCGGGAGCCTTCCCATGCCAGATCGCCAACCTCAAATTTTGGTGGCAGGGAGGGCATCGGGCGCAGGATTTTTCCGAATGGCAAACCATTCGTATACATGGTCGCGGCATTACCGTCCCAGGTCGTGACCAGATGCACCCAGCGACCGACGGTGGCTCCGGTATTCACAAGGGTTTGCAAGGCGGCAAAATCCCTCTCCTTGCCTCGAACGCACCAGAACGAGTTTTGTTCAAATTTATAAATCTGGAACCAGGCATTGGCATCCTGCGCCCGAAAAAACACATGGTGGTAGATGTAGGAGTTCCGCTCGCCCAGCGTCCACTTGACCGGCAGCAACCACATTTCGACCGTTCCCTTTTCCAGCGGAAGATTTTTCAGCGAGTCGTAGGAAAGCATCGCGCCGGTTTCGCCGACAACGAGGGCTTTTCCGAAGACTCCCTCCTGGTATTCCTCTTTGCCCTTGAGAGTTGCGGAGGGAAGGCCAAGGGACTTGTCCGCATCGGTCTTGCCATCAAAGGAGGCGTGGAATGTGAGCGCCGCGTCCGGGGTGGTGGCGGGGTCAGCGTGGATCAATTCCACAAAGCCGCCGACGGCGGCAAGGAGGGGCAGGAGCAGGGTGGATCGGAGGGTGGGATTCATAAATTTGCGATTTTGACGTTTGTGAGTGCTCGGAAAACAAGTGGGTCAAGCCGGAGTTTGACCCTCCAGGAACGGGGCGGGCGGATGTGGCTCATGATATACGGAGTTGCTCGGGCACCTTTGTCGGGCCGCGCAACTTTTTATCTGTAAAAGTTTTCAGGATGGATTTGGAGGCTGATTTCAAGCGGCTGTTTGTTGTTGGTTTTGGGTGTTAGGGATGCGGTTTTGCGGATTGAGATTATGATAGGTTTTGTCGATCTCCCGGAAATCCCCCCAAATCCCAGCATGAACGGCGATCGTCAGGCGCAGGGCGGCAGCCTGGTCGTGGGTCTGAACCCTCGCCTCGCGGACCAGTTGTTCCCAGACGATCCTGCCACCTTTTTCAACGATGCTGACCTTGAAGGGAACCAGCCAGGAGGCGACTGGTTCCCCATCCGGCGAACGGTTCCACAGCACGATTTTGTCGATGCGGTCGGTCTTCGGCAGACGGACCTCAGCCCACGGGCCCACCTGCCAAAAGGAGTGCGCAATGTCACCGCCCTCGGCTGATCCCGTGGTGCGGCCATCGGTCAGAATTTCAGCCCCGCGCTCGGGAGGTCCCGGGGACATCGAGGCCTCACTGTGCAACGCGAGATTTTTGTCGTCGCGAAATACCTCGATCTCCGAAAGATTCAGCATCCTCACCTGCCCAACCAAATCCAAGCGCACCGTGTAGTGCTTGCCCGATTCCAAAGTCAGCGGCGGTTCGGAAGCAACGGGCTTCTTCTGCTCCGAGGTGTCGGGAACCCGGGGGGCTTCCCGATCCGTTGGCACCTCGGCCGGGGCCGCCTGGTTTTTTCCTGCTGTCACCTCCGGCGCAGGCAACAAAGCCTTCTTTTCCATCCCAGCCTTGGCGATCTCAAGCAGGTTCGTGGCCGCATGCGGCAGGCGCTTGGTTTGCCCTCCATACGCAACATCAATCCATGAGCCCTGCGGCAACCGCCGCAGTCCCCGCAACCCGGCCGCCAACCACAACGGGAAAATCGACCGCCTTCACGAGCCTGACCTCTTTCGGGCACCGCTCCTTCCGCTCGAGCACCCATGCCAGCGGGTCCTTCTCCGGGGTTGGCGCCGGCGTCGCAGCAACGGTGGGCTCGGGCGTCGCTGCCGGTTCGCGCGGCGCAAGTGGCGACGGCGACGGCGACGGCTTGGGCTGCACCAGTTCCTGCCAGCGATCCTGCAGTCTCCTCCAAAGCTGTTCGGGCGATTGATGGTAGTAACTGCCGACCAAAAAATGAAGGCCGACACACAGCACGACAAGAACCACCAACAAGCGGAGCCATTTCATGATCGGAGGAATTCCATGGTAGAGTGTTGATGTTGGGAAAACTTGAGGACAGCCCCGGCAGCCGACACTCCGCCGCATACGCTCAGCATTTTCTTTGTTCATGCAAAGTCGAACATGGAATGACATTATGCTCTTTACAAGGGAATCAGAGTTTGAAAAGTCCCCTCCGAGCACGCCCCTTCGATCTATGAAAATTATTGAAACCCCCACGCTTGTCTTTTCTGGAACCCTGCCCTCTGCGAAGCTCCTCGTGGGCGACAAGGAGCGTGAACTCTCTTTGGCCCCCTCCAAATGGCCGGAGCCGCGCAGCAAAAAAAGGAAGACCTTTCTCGGTCTCGCGACGACCCGCACATGGCGCTGGGAATTTGCAGAAGGATTTCAAATCGAGCTGGTCCGCACGGATCATCTGCGCTCCGGGAACGGCACGACCTTGCAGGCTGCCATCACAAACCAATCAGGCAAACCCGTGCGCCTGAAATCAATCTCGCTGATGGACGGCGGCGAGATCCGGCGGACCGCGAAAGGCGGGAAGGCGGCGGAGTGGACATTGGCGCGGATCGGCAGAGCCGGGGACGACACGCCGGCCCGGTGGGACGAAGATCGGTTGAGCCGGAACGAAAAAACCCGGCGGATCTGGAAATCCTACAACATGCCAATTCCGTTTGAACTGCCGAAGGACGTGAGGTCGAACGACGGGCGCTGGCGGCAGGCGACTGACGGATTCAGCATCACACGCGCCGGCGGGAAGGATGCGCTCGTCCTGCAGGCCGTGGGGCCGGGTGAAGTCGAGATCGCTTTTGATTACCATGTGACGCCGGACAGGCTGCGAATGGAGATTTCCGCAGAGTTCGGTGCCGTCCTGCTGGAGCCCGGCGAGACGCGGTTCACCGACGAGGTGCTCGTGCTGGCGGGCGACTGGCATGGCTCTTGCGAAAAGGCCTTCCGTTGGGTGGCCTCGACGCACGGGGCGCGGACCGGACTCTCCCCGATCGGATGGTGTTCGTGGTATGACCTCTTGCAGAATGTCAATGCCCGCGCGGCCAGCGAACCGGCCACGGCCTTCCGCAAACTCAAGGAACGGCTGCCGCTTTCCTTTTATCAGCTTGATGCCGGGTATGAGCGGACGGTTGGCGACTGGCGCCCCGATCCCCGCCCGGAGAAATTCCCCGGCGGGCTGACCCCCTTCGTTGCCGACGCGAACTCGCTCGGAGCCCATCCGGGCATCTGGATCGCTCCGCTCGCAGTGCATGAATCCTCGGCGCTCTTCAAAGAACATCCCGAGTGGATGCAGAAGAATGCGGAGGGCAAGTTCTCGAGCGAGGTGAACACCTGGGGCCCGGTGGCTCGCTGGATGGATCCCACCCACCCGGGCGCGCAAGAGTGGATCCGGCAGCTCCTGCGGGAGTTCCGTGCGATGGGGTTCACGTATTTTAAGATCGATTTCAACAATCTGGAGGAAGCCACGCGCTGGCACGACCCCAAGAAGACCCGGCTGCAGGTTTACCGTGATCTTTACCGGCTCTACCGCGAGGAACTCGGCGAGCACTGCTACCTGCTGGCCTGCGGGGCCTACACCCTGCGGGCACCGGCCGGCTTTGTGGACGCTTTCCGGATCGGGCCGGATTCCGGTTCGGTGTGGGAATACGGGGATTACCCGTGCTGCATCGGCAACTGCGTGAAAGCCGTGGTGAACACCGCCCCGACGCACGGCATCCTCTACGTGAATGATCCGGATGTGACCTATCTGCGCGCCCGGGATACGTTCCTCGTCGAGCAGGTGCGCTCGTGGCACGGCTTCGTCGGATTGCTCGGCGGACTCGTGGCCGTAAGCGAACCAATGGGACGCGCGGACTTTGCCGAGGCCGCCCCGATGCTCCAAATCCTCAATCCGCCCGTGCCCGAACGCGGACACGCCCTCCACGGCGCGGCTGACCCGGAGGGCCGCTTCTTCGGATTCACCGCCCGGCGCCCGTTTGGCGATTTTGCCGTGGTCCAAATCCACAACCCCGGAAAGATTGCGGCGGACGTTTCGCTGGAAACCCGGGACGCCGGTCTCGCCGGAGAGGTCCATGTCTGGTCGTTCTGGGATTCCCGCTACCACGGTGCCACCGGGGGGACGCACACCGCCCGCGACCTCCCGCCCCGCGGCTCGCAAATCGTGCGGCTGACTCCTGTGTCGAAAACCCGCCCCGTGCTCGTCGGCTCCGACCTCCATATCGGCTGCGGAACGGCAGAGATCAAAGCGTTCGACTGGGACGCGAAGAGCGGTCGCCTCACCATCACCCTCGACGGCCATGCCGGACGTGACTACGGCGCGCTCTGGATCGCCACCCCGTGGAGCATCCCCGACGGCCCGATGCCCGCCGCGCTCGAGAGCAGTGAAAATCTCAACGGCTACCTTTTCAGCCTCGGTGACGGACTCCTGATCTTTCACATCAAAGAACGCACGCCTGGAAAAACCCAGAAGATCGTCCTCAAACTCAAAGCGCCAGCGCGATAAGCTTGCAGGGATAAATGTCTTTGGAAAATGACCGGGCATTCCCCGCAGTGACATGAATGTCGCTGCTCAAGAGGCGTCCTGAGCAGTTACGTTTTGAGAGCGTTTTCGGTTTTCAGATGACGCATTCCGACTTGAGGAGTGCACACGAGTTGTGTCGGGAAAAACTGCGCTCAATAGGGTCCTGCCGTTTTGTTGATCCTGCCGTCGAGGCGAGGATAAATGCGAAACGCGTTGTCCCAAAACCATGCCTGCAGGATCGCGGTTGCATCCTCGAAACCCATGAGTCCGCGGTCGATGCGCGCGGCGAAGACGCGCGCCAGGTTCTCCTTGGCCATGTGCAGATGCCCCACGACCTTCTCGACTGGGCGGCCGTAATCGCCGCCGAAAGCCAGCACCTTGTTCACCGGCACCTGGTCGATCATTTCATCGATCCCCGAGCATGCCTGGGATGGGGACAGGATATGCGTCCAGCAGAGGTTCAGGTTCACATTAGGGATGTTCTTGGCCACCACCAGCGTGTCGCGGACTGACGGCATGCCGAGGTGGAACAGGTCGAACTCTGCTGCGGGATGGGCGGGAGCCAATGTCAGCATATGCTTGCTGTCGATCTCCCGGAAATCGCCCCAAATCCCAGCATGAACGGCGATCGTCAGGCGCAGGGCGGCAGCCTGATCGATGATCGCGTGCAGGAGGTAGACAGCCAGGTTTGTAGCCACTTCGCCCTCGATCGTTCCCGCATCCATGAGCCGACGATACGCACAATCGGCATCGGCGCGGGTGATCGCCGGGTAATGCCTTAACATCATCTTGATGCCAACCACGCCCTCGGCCACCCATGTCTCCATGCGCCGCCGCATGAAGCCCAGATAGTCATCAAGCGTTGGCGGGACCGCTTCACCGACATCACCGGCTGATTGCTCCACCTGCTGGCGGCTGGCAATCGCAAATAAGGGCGTAGCCCACAGGACCGGGATCAAGGGCAACTCGGCATTTGTTTCGCCCATGATGCTGAGGGAAGCCCGGATGCGACAGCGGTCGCAGAGCATCCGACGATAGATCCCCGGCGTGTTCTCGGCGGCAATCCGTTCCGATAGGACCTGATAGGTATCGTCGGAGATATCGTTCACCCCATAAACCAGTTTCGCCGTCAGTCGGGCGGCACGGGCATAGGAGCCGTGGCGGATACTGTCCCAATAGGGACGGAAGGCGCGCCAACGTTCTTCAAGCGGTGCCTCGGCTTCCATCAGCCGGTCATAGAGCGGCCGCTTCGCCCCGCTCGAGATGTCCATGCGATGGGAAAGATAGGTTTCACGATCCATGCCTGCGCTGAAGAGATCGTGCCGGAGGTATTGGGAAAACAGGGTAAACACATCCTGCTTCCGGTCGGTCCGGATCCGCTCCGGCGGCAGGTGCTCGTGAGCATCGATCAGGTCGAGCCCTGACATGAACTCGAAAAGCCGCGTCTCAGTCGCATTCAATTTAATAAACATGGTTCTGTTCCGAGATGTGAGGGTGGAAAAACATCACTAGGCTGAGAAGAAACATAGACACACAATTCGTTGTCGTGATTCGACCGCGACGGCAGTCAAAGAAACCTTTGACGGCCGCGCAACTTTTTTTCTGTAAAAGTTTTTAGGATGGATTTGGAGGCTGATT
>CAYWLC010000166.1:0-6206 GCA_964458895.1 uncultured Luteolibacter sp.
TGGCGCGCTCCCGCCGGGAGCGCATGCCTGGGAGGTGTGGTGGTGAAATCCAGATGGCAGTCTTTGAGTCCTGCCCTGCGTCACCCTTGCGCATGGCACTGTCCGCGCTCCCGGCGGGAGCGCGCCACCTTGCGGTAAAAATATCGGTTCTTCACGCCCGTTCGCTGGCCGCGTCACGGCTCCACAGCCTGTCGTTGGCGCAGTTCGAAGCGGCGGGTTTTTCCGCTGACGGTTTTGGGCAGTTCGCTGACGAACTCGATTTCGCGCGGGTATTTGTAGGGGGCGACGAGGTGTTTGCAGTGGTCCTGGAGGGCGTGGCGGGTTTTGTCGGTGGCTTCGAAGCCGGGACTCAGCACGACGAAGGCCTTGACGATCTGGCCCCGGACCTCGTCGGGTTTGCCGACCACCGCCACGTCCAGCACTGCGGCGTGGGCGGTCAGCGCGCTTTCGACCTCGAAGGGTCCGATGCGGTAGCCCGAGCTTTTGATCACGTCGTCCTTGCGACCGATGAACCAGAAATAACCGTTTTCGTCGCGAGTGGCGCGATCGCCTGTTAGATACCAGCCGTCGCGGAAGTGCAGGGCGGTTTGCTCCGGGCTCTGCCAGTATTCCCGGAACAGGCCGAGCGGGCGTTGTTCGCCGATGCGGACGGCGATCTCGCCCTCCACGCCATCGGGTACGGGGAGCAGGTTATCATCTAACAAACGGATGTCGTAATCCGGGGTGGCGCGGCCCATGGAGCCGGGGACGAGGGGGAATCCGAGTTTTTTGAAATGGCCGATGAGGATGACGGTTTCGGTTTGGCCGTAGCCTTCGTGGATGGGGATGCCGGTGAGTTGTTCCCACTCGTGGAAGATGCTGGGGTTGAGCGGTTCGCCAGCGGTGACGCAATGGCGGAGGTGGGGGAAGGAACGTTTGCTGAAATCCTCGCGGACCATCATGCGCAGGGCGGTGGGCGGGGCGCAGAGGCTGGTGATCGGATAGGATTCTAACACATCAAGCGCGTGTGCGGCGGAGAATTTTTTTCTGGAATCGACCACGAACAAGCAGGCACCGCAATGCCACGGTCCGTAGAAACTCGACCATGCGGCCTTGGCCCAGCCGAGGTCGGCGGTATTCCAGTGGACGTCGTTGGGTTGGAGGTCGAGCCAGAGGCGGCCGGTGACCTCATGGCCGCTGCCATAACTCGCCTGGGTGTGGAGCACCATTTTAGGTCCGCCGGTGGTGGCGCTGGTGAAATAGATGATGCCCGGGTCCGACGCGCGGGTGGGCGGGGTGTCGCAGACCGGCGGGGAGTCGCGCAAGGCCTTGGCAAAACATTGCCACGCGGGCTGCAGCGGGGAGTCGATCTGCCAGCGGGTGCCGGTGAAATCCGGGAGTTTGGCTGCGCCCTCGGCATCGGTGACGACGGCGCGGATGTTGCCGGTTTCAATGCGGTAGGTGAGATCGTGTGGAGTGAGTTGGGGGGTGCAGGGGATGGGCACCGCGCCGAAGCGGGTGAGGGCGAGCATGGTGATCCACCACTCGGGCACCCGCGGGAGCAGGACCATCACCGGATCGCCTGGCCGGATGCCGGAATCATGGAAGGCCCGGGCCGCCCGCAGGCTGAGCTCGCGCATCGCGGCGAAGGAGATGCGGCGTTCCTCATCCAGCTCCTCGTTCAACCACCAGAGAGCGGTGGCTTCCGGCTGCTCGGCGGCCCAGTGGTCGAAAACATCGGAGGTGAAATTGAAAAACTCGGGTTGCGCCGTCATTTGCAGTGCTACGCGTACCCCGTGGCGGGCTGACGTTCAACCGGAATTCCTTTTCCTAGCGCATGTTTTTGATGCCGTTTTCGATGGTGGCGGAGATGCGGGCCAAGACCTCGTCGAAGGGGCCCTCGCCGTTGATTTTGATGACGCCGTGCAACTGGTTGTATTTTTCAATCACGGGCACGGTTTTGGTTTCATGTTCGTGCAGGCGTTTGACGATTTTGGCGGTGCTGGTGTCGTAGGGCATGCAACGATCCGTCTGGCTGCGTTCGTCGAGGCGGCGGATGAGTTCGAGGGTCGGGACTTCGATTTCGATGATTTGCGAGATGGCCGAGCCGTGTTTTTGCAACAGTCCGTCGAGGATGTATGACTGCACCAGCGTGCGTGGAAAACCTTTGAAGATATATCCTTTGACCCCATTCGACTCCGCCAGTTTTTTCTCGATGAGTTGCACCACGATTTCATCGGGCACCAGTTGGCCGTTTTCGTAGAGGGCGGTGATGCGCCTGCCGGTTTCGGTGCCCTGTTTGATCTCCATTTCTAACATCGATCCGGTCGCGACGTATTCGAGGCCGAATTGTTTCGCGAGCGCCTTGCCCTGCGAGCCGCGGCCCGATCCCGGATAGCCGAACAACACCACGTTGAAGAGGCTCTTGCTGAGTTCGTGGCGGATGATGTCCGTGATCTGCTGGTGCACCACCTCGATGCCGGCCGTGCCGTCCACCTCCACATAAATCCCCTTGTCCCGATAGAACTGCAGCACCGGCAGGGTTTTCTCGTTGTATTCCCTGAGCCGGTTGCGGATCACGGCTTCGTTGTCATCACTGCGGCCGGAGGTGATGCCGCGGTTCATCAGTCGCCGCACGGATTCCTCTTCCGGCACGTTGAGGCTGATCAGGCAGTTCAAGGAGGTGTGCAACTTGAGCATCAGCCCTTCAAGGATGTAGGCCTGGATGTAGGTGCGCGGAAAACCGTCGAACAAAAATCCGTTAGATCCGGGGTTGTCGGTGATGGTTTTTTCGATGATCTGCACGATGATCTCATCGGACACCAGGCCGCCCGCGGCGATGATGCTCCGGGCTTCGAGGCCCAGCTTGGTTTTGTCCGCCATCTCCTTGCGCAACAGATCGCCGGTCGAGATGTAGAATAGATTGTATTTTTCGATTAGAAACTCCGACTGGGTTCCCTTGCCGGCTCCCGGCGGACCAAACAGGGCGATGTTGATCATGTTTAGAGCATGGACAGTGCCTGAGCGCAGATCCAGCCGAAAATTTCATGGCGGCGGGCGCGGGCCTGGATGGGGAGTGGGGGAAGATGGGGGGAAGAGATTGACGATTGATAAATGTTGATTTTTGATTTTTTCAAGTGAGGGAGAATTCTTCCTCTTCCCATAGAAGTTTCCGATTCATTCGCTTGCTCTATGCTGCCAAATCCCTGAAAACAAGGCCGTCATCCATGTCATTCCTCCTCGAAGAACTTCCCTACCAGAAAAAGGCCATCGATGCAGTCGTCGGCGTTTTCGACGGCCAACAGCGGAATTTCTTCCACAATCCATTCCAAGGGGACGTCCAACCGAACATTCTCACCCTTGATATTGCGGCAATCACCGCCAACAAGCGCGGCATCGCCGCCGCCCACGGCCTAACAGAAGGTGAGGCCCATCTCTGCAATGAGCCGGACATCTGCATCGAGATGGAAACCGGCACCGGGAAGACCCTTGTTTATCTTCGCACCATCTACGAACTCTGTGAAGCCTACGGTTTCACCAAATTCATCATCCTCGTCCCCTCGGTGCCGATCCGCGAGGGGGTGCTGGATACCATCGAGAGCTTCGCGCCCCAGCTTCACCGGATTTACGGCCCGCGCCTCCATGCCTTCGAATATGACAGCAAGAAACTCACCGAGGTGAAGCGCTTCATCAGCGGCACCGACCTTCAGGTGATGGTGATGACCACCCAGTCATTCAATTCCGATGACAACATCATCAACCAAACCGGGCGCGATGATTCCCCGGACGGACTTTCCTACTGGCAGGCGCTCGCCCAGGTCCGCCCCATCCTCATCATGGACGAGCCGCAGGAAGGCATGGACACGCCGAACATCACGCCACGCATCGAGGCCCTGAATTCCGTTGCCCGTCTGCGCTACTCCGCCACCCACAAGCTCACGCGGAATCTTCTCTATCGGCTCTCACCCTTTGAGGCTTACAACGATCATCTCGTCAAAAAGATCGAAGTTCTCTCCGTTGCCGAGAAAAACGATGAAGCCACCATGAAGCTCGAGCTGATAGAAATCCAGGTCGGAAAGGGTGATCCGAAGGCCAAGCTCATGGCATGGTGCAAGACCGCATCCGGTTTCAAATACAAGGAAACCAAGTGGCTCGATGCCGCCAAGACCCGCAGCCTCGAAGATGCTACGGGAAATCCCTCGTACCGCCAATTCAATATCGAGCGCATCCACGCGCGCGGTTTGCGCACTCCCGGCGTGGAGCATGTGAAATTCACTAACGGCGTGGAGCTCACCAAACGCGCCAGCACCGGCGACTTTGCAGGCATCTTTCGTCAGCAACTCTATTGGCTTTGCTTCCGCCACTTCGAGAAAACCGAACGCCTCCGCCCGCTCGGCATCAAGCCGCTCTCGCTCATCTTCATCGACCGAGTCGCCAGTTACACGCAAACGGACGGGCTGATTCGCAAACTTTTCCAGGAGGAATTTCCCAAAGCCTACCACGACCACTATCATGCGGCCCCGCCGCACGGTCTGGTGGATGAAGTCCAGAGCTACTATTTTGCCAAGTCCGGCAGTGGTGAGTTCACGGACAACGAGAACTCCATGGCGAAACAGAAGGAGATCTACGACGAGATCCTGCGCGACAAGGAAGCGCTGTTATCATTCGTCAATCCCCGCCAGTTCATCTTCTCACACTCCGCGCTCGGCGTTGGCTGGGACAATCCCAATGTCTTCAATATCGCCACCCTCAATCAGACATTTTCGGATATCAAGAAGCGCCAGGAAATCGGCCGCGGCCTGCGCATCTGCCGCAATCAGGATGGGAAACGGGTTTACGATCCGGAAGGCGTGGCGGAGGGCGAGGAGATCAACCAGCTCACTGTCATTCCTAACGAGACATACGAAACTTTCGTCGCCCAATATCAGTCCGAGATCGGAGCGGCCATCAAGCCGCGGCAGAATCACAAGGGCGAGAAAGTGGGCGAGAAAATCGTCCGCTTGTGCAAGGAGCAGTTCGACAGCGAGCGCTTCCGCAAATTCTGGAAGCGCCTCGGCCAACGCACGGATTACACCGTCCACTTCGATGAAGAAGCGCTTGTCACCGCCTGTGTCGAAGCCCTCAACAAAATCGAAGTGCCCCAATATGTGGCGGAAATCGTCTCCACCCGCATCGATGAATTCACCAGGACCGGCGAGCGCGCGACATGGCTCGGCACGGAAACCCAGAAGCTGGAAGCCAGCTTCACCCCGCTGGACCTCGTTGAGGAACTATCAGAAAACACCCAACTCGCCTATCCCACGCTCATCCGGATCCTCGTGGCCGTGACCAACCACGATCAACTCGTGCGCAATCCGCCGCGCTACCTTCACGAGGCCACTCGCAACATCACCCGCATCAAGATCGAGGAAATGGTCCGCACCATCGACTATCGCCCCACTGGTGCGGAATTTGGCTTGGATCTGTTCAAGGACGTGATCCCCACCTACCGCCAAATCGTGCCCACGCCGGATTGTGGTGTCTATGACCACGTCATCGTCGATTCGGGTTCCCTTTATGAGACCAACTTCGCCAAACAGGCGGAACTCGATCCCCGTGTCGTCTGCATCCTCAAGCTGCCGGATTGGTACAAGATCCCCACTCCTAACGGAAACTACACTCCCGACTTCGGCCTAATCGTCCGCCACAAGGGACTTCGCGGTGATTCGGAAATCGACGTCCACCTCGTCGTCGAAACCAAATCCACCAGTGTTCTTGAAGAACTCGATCCCGACGAGCAGGTGAAAATCAAATGCGCCATCCGCCACTTCGAAGCGCTCGGTGTGGGCATCAACGAACCTCTCCTTTTCAAAGCTCCGGTGGACCGCCTCTCCGGCGTCGTCCATGAGGACACGCCGCCCTACGGTGGAGGCCCCGCGAAAATGGGCTTCTATGCTCCCAAGATGAACCTCGGCGAAACCCTATCCCAAGCCCTCGCCAGCGAATGACCAATGACGAATGACGAATGACGAATCACTCCCAAATGCAGTGCGATTGATGAACGACGATTGATGATTTTTGATTTCGGATGTGCGCTTGATCGGCGCTTCCGCTCACCTCAAGCCAATCAAAAATCCTAAATCCATATTCATCAATCTTCAATCAATCTCTTCCTCCCACCAACATGCCCGCCCAATCCCTCAACGACCTGCTTCCCACCACGCCCGATCTCCGGCAGGAACGACTCG
>CAYWLC010000167.1:0-6182 GCA_964458895.1 uncultured Luteolibacter sp.
AGGGGGAGGGGGAGGACGAGGGCGAGGGGGAAGGGGAGGGCGAGGAGGAAGGCGAGGGCGAGGGCGAGGGCGCGGGCGAGGAGAGCAGTTCGTCAGACACGAGTGGGGACGAGTTGAGTGATAGCACTGATACCGATAGCAGTGATTGAATGTATGGGTTTGGCAAGTGTAGACAAGCGACATATGGCTTGCGCGTGGGTGTTTGGTGAATAAAAAATGTTATTGTTTTATTTATTTGTCAAGTATGGCTTCGCCATCCGTCGGCAAGCGACGTAGTAGCAGTTCTTCGAGGTCGCCCCACGTAAGATACTCTTACCAGTTGGACGACGAGAGTTTGCTATTAGTGATTTGATAAACATTATTTGCATGCGGCAAACGGAAACATGTAGACTCTCTTCAACGAGTCGACGCACATCTCGCCGCGCTTTAGCCAGTTGTCGCATATCTCTCCACGCTTTAACCAGTCGACGCACACCTCGCCGCGCTTTAAATAGTTGACGCACATCTCGCCGCGCTTTAACCAGTTGTCACACATCTCTCGACGCTTTAACCAGTCTGTCGCACATCTCGCCGCGTTTGTCGACATACCCGGACTATCGCGGAACTCAATCAGACGCCGCCAAGTAGCAGGTTTCGCTGCTGCGTTACAAACTTCCTTAAACGGTGGTTTTAAATTAACTAAAACAAAAGTAGGGGGTTGGGTGTTGTTGCAGTAGCAGCAGCGGTAATCGAGATTCTAAGGAAGTCGTGAAACCGGGGGTTTGGGGTCATACGTTAATGCACGCGTCGTTTTTTCAACAATGGGTTTTGCATGACTTGTGTTGCGCTTCCGGTCGCGTTCAAGTAGTGATGGTTAAGTAACTTTAAAATAAAATAGCTTAGTTTTTAGAGTTGTAGTTTGTCGTGTAATTCGACGAATGTTGTGTTATTTCAATCAAGGTAAGATGTCATGGTAATGTCGAAGTCTTCGCAGGTGGCGGACGTGCGCTGGCGTTGTTTGCGCGTGAGCTCGTTGCGGGCAAAGGCCAAGTTGGTTCTCTCGTCGCGATGGGTGTTCATCTCGACCGTTTCAGTGGCGGTTCGTTGGTAGCCGTGCAGACCGTGGTGTAGAATGTCCAGGACGTAAAACGTGCCCAGGGCGTTGGCGGCCGCGTCAACCGTGTGGTTGAGTTTTTTGGTAATTGCCGTCAACGCGTATTCGTCTTGCTTCGCACTGTCTTGCAGCGCCGCCAGCTCGTCCCGGTAGATGTGCTGGAACTTTTTGACGTTGGTGCGGTTTAGCGCGCGCTCCGCTCTCGTGAGCGGCTGAACAGCGGCGTTGTAAAGCTTGGCGTGTTTGCCAGTAGTTCGCAGCTTTCCCTCTGTCTCGTCGATCTTTTGTTTGGTCGAGTAGCGTGAATACTGATGACCCGAGCGGATTGCCGAGAGCCGCTCGCACTTGGCTCGCAGGTTCGAAAACAAGTTGTCGTAGTGCACAAAGGATCCAGATTCGGTGTGGCACGCCAAACAGGTTTGCGGGTCCGGGTAGCAGCGCAGCTCGATCTGGTTGCGGACGTCTTCGCCTTGTGTGAAAAAAGATGGCAGCACGGCGACAAAGAGGATCGGTTTTGCCGGTAGGTGCGAGTAAATCGCCAGACCGGTGTTTAAGCTGCCGCAACATTCGTCTTCCAACAGCTCGGCGTCGAATCGGTTCATGGTCGCGTCCCGGACTTTTGTTTAATGATCCTGCCGCAGCCCGCGCCCTTTAAAAAGCCCATTGGTTTCGTTTTTCTTCAACTTGAAGTTAAACGGGCCAATCCAGGACATTAAGGTGTGTTGTCACCTCTTTCTCACAAAACAAAAACACCGACCAACATGACCAAGTTTTCCGTGAAGATTGCGTCTCGAATGAACGTGCGCCGGAGGGTTGCCAACCAGATCCAGTTCGGCTTGTGGGGGAGCAGAATTGTTCGCGTCGTCCGGCTGCCCGCGACAACGGCGGTGACGACGGCGATGACGAGAGCAGTGATGGCGATGACGGCGCTGACGATAAGGACTCCGAGTGGGGGGGCGGGGGTGTTCGACGGGCCGAGGCATCTTGTGCGCGCCGACAGTGACTCCGTCGACACCGTCACCTACGACGAGGAGGAACAGGCCGGCGGCGAGGACAACAACGCACGGGCGTCGGGGGGGCCATCGCGGTCGTCGGTGGTGTCGCCGTACGATTTGTCGCCGCAAGTGACGCCGCCGAGAATTGCGGTGGCCACCCCGGAACGCACGGTCGGCGCACCGGCAAGATTGACGCATGTGATTCCGGACTTTGGCAACTCGCCCGACGCACCGGTTCTTACGCCGCTGGCACTGCTTCGCGTCGGAGGACCGTTCATGCCGGTCCGAGTGCAACTCGCTGCTAACGGAGTGCCGGATCGCGCCGCGCGCCAACTGGTGTATCCGGACGAGCCTGACTTGCCTGTCGCTCAGCTCAACAACATGGAGCAGAACCTGCGGCGCGCGTTCGAACCACTCTCTAATTTCCAGCGAGGTCGGCTGGCCAACCGCTTGGCGTCCCCGACCAACTCGCCCACAAGTTCTCCGCGTAACAACAACAACTTTTTCCCCTCTGACTTTTAAAATAATAGATTGCTTTTATTAAATTTACACGTTATCACCATTATCGCTTTGCGAACAAAGTATGGCGAAGCCTCCATCGGCAAGCGACTAAAAGCTGTAAACTACGTTTATTGTGAATGTCGATGCAATCGCTGTTTTTTAAGGAGTGGTCGTTGTTGGTCAAGTTTTAGGATTTCACTACACGACATGTAACTGATGTTAGAGCCTCTCTTGTGTAAATTCTTGAGCATCATGATTTCTGCAGTCAGGGCGTCATGGAGTGAGGTGGCTCGCGCGCAAGGCTGGCGTAAACAGCTCGTCTGGTCTCTTATAATAAAGCGCGCAAAGCCCTTTAGCAGTTGTTCGAGGTCTCGCCAAGTAGGCTCGTCGTTGATGAAATTGGAAAAAAGACGCAGCGCCGGCATGGTTTGTCTCAAAACGAAAAAAAGCACAAAGTCCCGAAAGACCAAGTACATCATCTCCCAGCAGCGGGTGTCCCAGAGGTCGCCTTGTTCGACCTCGCTGGCGGGATAGTGGACGTCGGCGTACAGGTGGGACGGAATCGTCGCAGAGAACCACATTAGTGCAAGAGGGTCCTCGGCGGGAAGTGAGGAGGAGGAGGAGGAGGAGGAGGAGGAGGAGTGCTCCCGTGCCGTGAAAAAGGCGTCGACGTCAAAGGTGAGACATGGGTCAGTGCTACAAACTTCAAAGTCCCGTCTTTCCGAGGCGATATGGGGAACGCATGTCGCCTCGGTACGCAAAGTCCGCGATTCGAAGTCGAGTAGTTGGGCGTTGAATGAACACTGGTGCGCCACTTCGTTCACCCCCACGACCGGAGTGCCCGTGATCGTGATGTTGCCGGTGGCGAATTGATCACCAATGGGTGTTCGCGAGTCGCTCGAGGCGGTGTCGTTGGTGGTGTCGCTGGAGGCGGTGTCGGTGGCGGTGTTGGTGGCGGTGTTGGTGGCGGTGTCGCTGGAGGCGGTGTCGTTGGCGGTGTTGGTTCGGAGCGTGTGCAGCAACTGGTTTAGGACCAAACCGGCGGGGAGGTTGTTTAGCAGCAGGCTGTCGTGTTTGCGCTTGGCGCGCTGCAGTGCGTGCAACTCCTTGACGACGCGACGTGGTGACAAGTACTCGTCGTCACAGGCGTACTCCACCTCGTAAAGCATTCCGCATGCGCTTTTCTGAATCTCCTGCGAAAACATTCGAATGTGCTCCATGTCGCGATATTGCTCATCCGTGCCCGATGGCAACCGGACAACTTGCAAGAGCCGCTTTATGTCGTTTAGCTCATGTATCGACGCCTTAAACTTATCGAGGCGATTGACCAAGAACAGCCACAAGTCACGCGCGGGGCGCTCCTGGAAACGACGCAGCAGTGCCAGCTTCATATCGGGCATTAGACTGCCGCCCAGTTCCCACGGGGTGCCCATCAACCGGTACAGCCACGGAACGCCACTGCCTACGTGTTCACAAAAGACGCGCGAGTCGTCGCTCAGTTTGTACTTTCGGCCGTGCCCCTTGAGGCGACGCGCCGCTTCCTCCGGCGTCTCCTCGAAGTTGGTCGACGGCGTGTACGCCGGCCCCGGCATCAACCGCGGCAGACCTTTTGCGTAGCCGCTCATGTCCCACTCCACTCGCAAGCGCCACGGTGACAGGCGAAACACCGCGTTGCGACCGTGCAGACGTCGAGCGTACTCGGAAAACGGAACAACAGCCGCACCGAACGGGATGCAGTCGTGCTCGCTCAAGCGGTGGCGAGAACTGAAGCTCTTGCCGCAAGCAGCGCAGTCGTGCTGACGACCGTTGATGCAGTTGGAGACGTGCTGGAGAAACGATTTTGTCGTCATATTTCCAGAATCTTTCCCCGTGTCGCATTTTTTACACCAAAACCCCTGGAAACCGTGCTTCTCCATGAAATGCTGGACCAGCAGCGGCTTGTCGGTGCAAATGGAGTCGTCACACAAGGGACAGTCACGATCGTCGTCACTGTCGGCGTCCAAGTCAACACGGCAGTGGCGAAGGTGGTTGTAAAACTGAGGCACAGTGCTCGACTCGAGGTCGCGGTCACAATTACCACATACGGGGAACGAGTGCACATTCTTGGCGTGCGAAATCAAACTTTTCTGGCACACCAACGCAGGGCAGCGCGGACATTTGGACTCCACCTCGTGCGTAGCCACGTGACGGAGGAAGACCGCGTAATTGCAACTAAACTTTTCAGAACAATACTCGCACTCGGGGAAATTGTGGTTTTGACGGCTGTGCTCTTCCAGGTCCGTGCGCGAGACAATTTCGTCGCATGCCACACATTTGTTGAATGGTTCTTTGGCGTGCGTAGCCACGTGACGGAGGAAGACCGCGTAATTGCAACTAAACTTTTCAGAACAATACTCGCACTCGGGGAAATTGTGGTTTTGACGGCTGTGCTCTTCCAGGTCCGTGCGCGAGACAATTTCGTCGCATGCCAAACATTTGTTGAATGGTTCTTTGGCGTGCGTAGCCACGTGAGCAAGAAAGTTTGCCCAATTGGAATCGACGGTCTCGCCACAGACCTTGCACTTTGGAAATCCGTGCGTTTCACGGCTGTGGGCTTCCAGGAGATCCCGACGCGAAACAACTTCGTCGCACGCCACACATTTTGCGGGTGGTTCGTCGTCGTGCGAGGCCAAATGACGATAGAAGTTGACGTAGTTGGAATCGACGGTCTCGCCGCAGATCTTGCACTTTGGAAATCCGTGCGTTTCACGGCTGTGGGCTTCCAGGAGATCCCGACGCGAAACAACTTCGTCGCACGCCACACATTTTGCGGGTGGTTCGTCGTCGTGCGAGGCCAAATGACGATAGAAGTTGACGTAGTTGGAATCGACGGTCTCGCCACAGCAACAAACGGGGAAATTGTGACACTCAATTGCATGTTCGAGCTCTTTGCCACCGACAATTTGCGCGTTGCATGTTGCGAGAGCACACTTTTTAACAGGGTGGGGCTCATTGACATGTTTTTCAAACATCCGTAAATTTTTGATCTGGCGATTACACGTTTGACAATTGGGATGACCGTGAACGGTTGCCGCGTGAGTCTTGCGAAGAGCCGATGTTACACCGACGAACACGTTGCAAATACCACATGACATGTTATTTGAGACAAGTTAGAAAACAAATGAATCAATATGGATACGACTTTTATTACACTCAAAACTTTTGTTTTAAAAGTTTATTTAAAGTCAAAAAGTGTTTTAAGCGCGCAACTAAAGTTTTAGTTTTGGTAGTAAAAGCGAAAGTTTGCGCGGTAATCCCGACTTCGACGACCGTCAAACCCTGTTTATGCTCCATAACTTTATACGCGCATCATTGTACAACATCAGTCGATGACCGGTAAATTGTCCGTTTGGGTTGAAACTTTGAGACACATTTGTTTGCAAAGTTTCAACTCGCCAAACTCTACTTTGTTTAGACCGAAAATTGGAATGAGCAGCAGCAGTGTCGACGACGAGACGACGAGAGACGACGATGGGTCCCACCCACAACTTCATACCCACCCCCAATTTTTATTTTGCGATGACCGGTAAATTGTCCGTTTGGGTTGAAACTTT
>CAYWLC010000168.1:0-6136 GCA_964458895.1 uncultured Luteolibacter sp.
TGTACATCAGTTCCGCGCCTTCGTCGGCGATGATGAGCGTGCGCTCGAACTGCCCGAAGTTTTCCGAGTTGATGCGGAAATACGCCTGCAGCGGTTGTTTCAGTTTCACGCCTTTCGGGATGTAGATGAACGATCCGCCGGAGAAGACGGCGCTGTTGAGTGCGGAAAACTTGTTGTCTCCGGTCGGGATCACCTTGCCGAACCACGGGCGGAAGATTTCCTCGTGGTTCTTGAGACCCTCGGTGGAGTTGACGAAGATGACCCCGAGTTTGGTGAGTTCCTCCTTCATGTTGGAATATGCGGCCTCAGAGTCATACTGGGCCTCCACGCCTGCTAGAAACGCGCGCTCCTGCTCGGGGATGCCAAGCCGTTCGAAAGTTTTGAGCACATCAGCGGGCACATCGGCCCAGGAACGCTTGGGCTTCTCGCCGTCTGATAGATAATAACGGATCTTGTCGAAGTCGATGTTCTCCAGATCCTTGGTCGCCCAATGGGTGGGCATGGGTTTTTCCATGAACACCTTGAGGGCCTTGTGACGGAAATCGCGGACCCACTGCGGGTCGTTCTTCACGTTCGAGATGTAATCGACGGTGTGCTCGGATAGTCCGTGACCAGCATCGAACTTGTGCCGCTCGGGAAAGGTGAAATCACCTTTGGTGCGGTCGATGTTGATCGCCTCGTGGGTTTCCTCGTCGAGCAGGGCGGTGGCGGGTTCGTAGGTCATGGTGGTAGATGGGTTGATGCTATTGGAGCTTGGCTCCGTTTCTGGATTCAAGATCACGCAAGGCTTGGAGGTCCTGCTGATCCTTGGGACGCACGGATTGGCTTTTGAGCATAATCAAGCCCTCCGCGCCAAGGTAGGGAATTGCCTGATCGGAGCCTTCCGGTCTGTGGTAGGCGATGAAAGGCAACAAGTCGCGGTAAGTGTGGCCACTTATGATGGTGAATACATCGATCTGCAGGTCGGTTTCATTGATGGATATGCAGCCTTCAGTTAGATCAAAATCGTCTGCGGTCAGTTCACGGGCCACTCCCTCACCAAAGGCCTGCACAGCCTTGAGGAAGCCTTGCACATTGCCGGGCTCATGATCGATGATGATGTCCAAATCAAAGGTGGCCCGGGCGTAACCGCACAGTTCAACTGCGATCCCCCCCACGATGAGGTATTGGACGTTTGACATCGAGAGGATGTCCAACAAGTTTTTTAACGCGTTTGGATTCATGGTTGGGAATGATGCCGTTGTGAAGGGTCTGAAGCATCCAAGCGGAACGCTCAAGCATCTGGCCAAAGTCGAGGACCCGCGGAGTGCCTACGGTCTTCTTGATAGGGATGTTTGTGGGTTCGTAGGACATGGAAATTTCACAGGTGATTGCCTCAGGCGAGCGCGGGCTCCTTGAGGAACTCATAGCCGTCCTTTTCAAGTTCGAGGGCCAGTTCGGGGCCGCCGGAGCGGACGATGCGACCCTCTGCCATGACGTGGACGTGGTCGGGTTTGATGTAGTCCAGCAGGCGCTGGTAATGGGTGATGAGGAGGATGCCGCGGGCGGGTGAGCGCATGGCGTTGACACCCTTGGCCACGATCCTGAGCGCGTCGATGTCGAGGCCGGAGTCGGTTTCGTCGAGGATGCAGTAGATGGGTTCAAGCATCATCATCTGCAGGATCTCATTGCGCTTCTTCTCGCCGCCCGAGAAGCCCTCGTTGACGGCGCGAGCAGTGAATTTGCGGTCCATTTCCAACAAATCCATCTTGGCGTAGAGGCGGTGGTAGTAGGCCACCGCGTCGAGCTCCTGGAGCGCGGCACGGATGAAGTTGGCATTGGAAACCCCGGGCACCTCGGACGGATACTGGAAGGCCATGAAAATCCCCGCGCGTGATCGTTCGTCAACGGACATCTCGAAAACGTCCTGGTTGTCCAAGGTCACCGTGCCACCGGTGACGAGGTAGTCCTCATGGCCGGCGATCACTTTGGAGAGAGTGGATTTGCCGGATCCGTTAGGACCCATGATGGCGTGGACTTCGCCTTTCGGGATGTCGAGGGTGACGCCCTTGAGGATTTCAGTGCCATCCTCGAGGGTGGCGTGGAGGTCTTGGATGTGCAGGCTCATGGTGTGTGGATATTGAGATTTGAAATTGAAGATTTGAGATTTGAGATCGGGAATTTGAGATTTGAAATTTGAGATCACGGCGCGGGGATGCGCCCGCGCAGGGTGATCTCGATGTCATCGATCACCGCGCCGGGCGGCAGTTCCATGACATCGGCCAGATTGAAGCCGGGTTTGAACCCGACATCGTGGATGGTGCCGGTCAAGGCGTCGTGGAAATGCCCATGCTCTGTTAGGTTGGGGCAGTATCGCGAGGACTCCCGCTCGAAATTCACCTGACGGATGATGCCGTGTTGCACCAAGGCCTCCAGACAGTTGTAAACCGTCGCCAGCGAAATGTTCGGCAAACGGTGCTTGGTCTTGGCATAGACCTCGTTCGCCGTCGGATGATTGCGCTGCTCGACCAGAATGCGATACACCTCCTGCCGCTGCCGCGTCATGCGCAGCCCGGAGATTTCCTCCGGAATCTCCGCGTGCGTGGGGTGTGGTGAGACGATGTGGAGCATGGCGGAGGGAAAATAGCCCTGCCGCGCGAAAAATCAAGAATGATTCTTATTCTCATTAATGCAAAGTTGTAACTACCTGGAAATCAATGGTTAGGTGTGTTGGCTTGGTGAGGCTTGGGGGAAGAATAGGACTTATGGGATCTATATCCCTAGCTTACGGGCTGGGTTTCATCCAGAGGTAGGTCCAGCGTTCGGAGAGCAGTTTGCCGGCGGTGTCTTGGATTTCGCAGGTCATTTCCATTTTGTCGATGAACTTGGGAGCTTCGACGACGAAGAAGGCGCGGAGGACCTGGGGCATGTGGAGGGATTTGCTGCGGCCGATTTTGTTAGGGAGGTCGTCGGCATTGGCCATGCTGATATCGGTGAGGCCGGAGCTGACGATGACAGCGGTTTTCTGATCGATGGTGATGACGGGTTTCATGCTGAGGATGCTGTCCCATTTGGGGTCGCCGACGCGTGGGATGGCTTGCAGGGGTTTGGCGAAATCCACGACGACGAGCATTTGGTTAGGTTTTTGGACCGGGGTGCCGAAGCGGGTGGCTTTCACGGCGAAGACGGGTGTCGGGGGATTGTCGCGCATCCAGATGAGTCGGTAGCGGATGTGATAGGCTTTGCCGGGTTTGAATTCCGGTTGGGGTTCCCAGACGAGGATCGCGTTGTCGCTGGTTTCATCGGTGGCGGGCATTTCGATGAGGTGGAGCAGGCCGGAGTCGAAGCCTTCGAGAGGTTCGACGCGCACGCTGGGTCGCTCGTTGTAGCGGGCTTCCGGGTCCTGATAGTTCGCGAACAAGCGGTCGCGTTGGAAGAGTGCCCATGAACGCGGGTGATCCAAGGTGAAGGCGCAATGGCGGAATTGTTTGTGGTTTTGTTCCAGCGGGCGGTATTGGAAGGTGCCGTCCTTGAGTTCCATCTGGACGCCATCGCTATCGTGGACTTCCGGGCGGAAATCCAGGGGTTTGGGCCAGGTGCTTTTGCCGAACCAGAACATCGAGGAAAACGGGGCCAGGCCGAGTTGTTTGACTTTCCGGCGCATGGTGATTTCCGCGTCGATTTCCATGATGGTTTCGCGTCCGGGGGTGATGGTGAACTGATAGGTTCCGGCGGCGCTCTCGCTGTTGAGAATGGCCCATGTTTTGAGCGACTTGGAATCCTTGGCCGGGCGTTCCAGATAGAAGGTGGTGAAATCCGGGAACTCCTCGATCACGCCGGGCATGCCGCTGTCGATGGAGAGTCCGCGGGCGGAGAGGCCGTAGGGCGAGTTGGCCGGGATGGCGCGCATGTAACTCGCGCCGAGAAACACGAGGAACTCATCCATGTAGTCCTGCGAGTTGAGCAGGCAGCGCGCCCGCCAACCGGCGTAACCAGGAGGCGGCGGAATCTCCGAAGGAATCACTTGCTGGCCGTAATCGAAGAGGCGGCGGTCGAAGGTCAGCGGGCGGGATTTTCCCTCGAACACCTCATGGATCTCGACGGTTTTTTTGGCGGTCCAGCCGGGGTGGAAAAAGTCGATGGAGAAGGGCAGTTTGTCTGTGGCCCAGAGGCCGGATTCCCTTTTGAAACGGATGTCGCGGTGTTGGTCGTAGGTGAGGTTTTTCCAATAATCCGCCAGGTCCTGTTTGGGGGAGACATAGGGTTTGGCCGCGATTTCACGGACTTTGGCGCGGAGTTTGTCGTATGAAAAATCGTCCGCACGGGCAATTCCCGTCAATTGCAGCGATAGGAAAACGAAAGGCAGCAGGGAACGGTAGGGGGTCTTCATGGGCGAATGGAACTTGCGGCGGTTTATGGGGAGAAGTTTGGGCGATGGCAATTGTAGAATTTTGAATGGTGAATGGTGAATTTTGAATGGGAAGAGGAAGAGGTGATTCACCGCAAGGGCGCAAAGGGAGATGAGGTTTTTCTCCCATACCCGTCAAAAGTGGACAGGTATGCGTCGATTTTTTGGCAAAGAAAGCGATCAACCACTGAGGCACTGAGAAGCACTGAAGCCACTGAAAATACCGGGAAACGGGATAACCAATGAGAATTCCTCCAAGGGTTCAGTGTTTTCAGAGGTTCTCAGTGATTCAGTGGTTCCCATGTGATGCGGCCATTGGACGTTCGTTCCCTATTGCTTGCCCTTTGGTTCCGATTCCACGCGGCTTGGGTGGAAGAGGGAGGGATTGTTGAATGATGATGGGACCGGGCTACGGGTGGATGATGTAGTGTCCTTTTTTCACGGTGACGCTTGGAGGGATGTGGGATTTTTCGAAGGCATCGTATCCTTCCTTGAGGTTTTTCCAAAAATCCAGCCATTTTGATCCAGCTTCCTGCGCCATGCGTTCGTCGCTCATGCGGAACGGGAAAATGTGGACCTCGAATGAGGCCTGACCCATGGCATGGGCAGCGGCGCAAAGCGTGTAGATCTCCTCGATTTTTTCGTCGGTCATGGCCAGACAGCCGATGGACACCTGGTTGCCGTGGATCATGATGGCACTGCCTGTGCGGTTGAGGAGCCGGTCGTATTCATTCGGATAGCCGATGTTGAAAGCCAGATGATACCGGCTGTTGGGATTCATCGCGGAAGGTGATACTCGATAGAATCCCTCGGGCACCTGGCCATCGCCTTCAGCCAGTTTGGGGCCGAGGTTGCCGGACGATTGGGCGATGGGATAGGTGCGGAAAAGCTGGAATTTTCTGGTCTTGCGGTTGAGGACGAAGAGCTCGAGTTGGAGTTCCTCCTTGAAGGCGCGGATGAAAACCGGGGCTCCGAAATGCAGGCCTTGCGCCGCCAGATCTGTTTCCAGTGCCGGGCGGACACGGGCGGCGGCAGCGGAGGCACGCGAGGAAACGGTGGGTTTCATGGAGGATTTTTTCTGCTCGCACGAGGCGAATCCCGCAAGCGCGAGGCAGAGGGCGAGTGCGGTTCTCATGTCGGGCCTATGCTAGGACAGACCCGCGAAAATGTCATCTAGCATTCCCCGGAAAATTGATTTCCTCCTTGTTTCCTGATGGGTGCCTGCAATCCTCAGGAGTCTCATGGCCGCCCCGCAAAACACCATCGCTCTGGTTTACGATTACGATCAGACCCTCAGCCCGTGCTACATGCAGGATGATGTCCTGTTCCCCGAGTTCGGGATCGACCCGGTGCAGTTCTGGAATAAATGCAACGCACTTGTCCATGACCAGCGGTGGGATGGCGAACTGGCCTACATGAAATGCCTGCTCGACTACCTCGGCATGGACAATGTGACCAACACCCGCCTGACCCAGCTCGGCAAGGGTCTGCGCTTTTTCCCCGGCCTCCCCGAACTTTTCGATGCCCTGCCCAAGACCGCGCTCCTGCCCGAACACGAACTGGCCGGCATCAAGGTGGAGCATTATATCATTTCCTCCGGACTCAAGACATTGTTAGAAGGCTCGCGCCTGCAGCCATACGTGCGCTCGATCTTCGGCTGCGAGTTCGGCGAAGACGCGGAAGGGCGGATCAGTTTTCTAGATGGTGTCATCTCCCACACCACCAAGACCCAGTTCCTGTTCCGCATCA
>CAYWLC010000169.1:0-6072 GCA_964458895.1 uncultured Luteolibacter sp.
CCGAACAAAAAGGCCGCGAGGAAATCGCCGCCACCAAACTCGACCTCCACCTCGATAACCTCACCAACACAATCCAGCAGCGCCATCAGGTCGACCTCGCCACCTTCGAACCCGACGCCCACGCCCTGCTCAACAGCATCGCCTCGCAAAAGGCCCTCCAAACCCGCAATGGCCGCCAGTCGCTCGTCTCCGGCGAGGAATCCGACGACTCCGACGACGACGAAATGCCCACCATGGTCGTCGATGCCACCCGCAGCGATGACCTCGCCGAACTCCCCGGCGAGCCTAGCGGCGCCCCGGACTGGGCGTTTGTCGAATCCATCGTCTCCGATATCAAGCGCCGACTCGATGCCATGGGCCCGGTCAACCTCGATGCCATCGAGGAATTCGACGAACTCGAAGAACGTCACACGTTCCTGCGCAACCAACATGACGACCTCGTCAAATCAAAAGGCGAACTGCTGGAGGTCATCGATCGCATCAACGTCGAAACCCAGCGCCTGTTCTCCGAAACCTTCGCCCAAGTCCGCCTCAACTTCCAAGACATGTTCAAGGAACTCTTCGGCGAAAAAGGCCAGGCCGACTTGCTCCTGCTCGATGACTCCGATCCGCTCGAGTCCGGCATCGACGTCATCGCCAAACCCCCCGGCAAAAAACTCCAATCCATCACCCTGCTCTCCGGGGGCGAGCGCTCAATGACCGCCGTCGCACTGCTCTTTTCCATCTACATGATCAAGCCCAGCCCCTTCTGCGTGCTCGACGAACTCGACGCCCCGCTCGACGAATCCAACATCGGCCGCTTCGTCAAGGTGCTCGACCGTTTCATCGACCGTTCGCAGTTCATCATCGTCACCCATTCGAAACGCACCATGGCCCGCGCCGATGTGATGTATGGTGTGACCATGGAGGAATTCGGCATTTCCAAACCCGTCGGCATGCGCCTCACCCAGTCCGATAACGGCAAACTCAAAAAAGACAGCGCTCAATCCGCCGCCCAAAAGGCCGCCAGCAGCCTCAACGCGTGACGCCGGTCAACGGCCGCCATCCGATCTAACATTCTCCAGACAGGAGAGGGAAACGGCGGTGGTGCGATGCATCCGGGTGGATCATCGCCCACCGCCAAGCCATCGAGACCGCCAAAGAAATCAGGGGTGTGGACGTCCCGTCCATGCTCTGCACTCTCACTGACAAAATGACGGACGAGACGTCCGTGCTCCTTATGACTCCACCCTTCGGATCACCTCCGTCAAAATTTTGATTCCCAGCGGGCGGGTGATCACCGATGCTCGTGCCGATGGTGGAACGTGTGTTTCTCGGATGGGACCGGCCGTTTTTGACGCGGGCGGCAGACTGGTTGTTGGAGCGGCGGGACACCCTGCCCGGCCTGTGGGTGATCGTGCCCACGTCACAGGGCGGGCGCAGGTTGCGGGAGGCGATGGCGGATCGCGCGGGGGCCCTGCTCTCACCCAAAATCATGACGCCCGGCTCCTTGCTCAAAACCCCCGATCCCGCGGTGGCGGGGGACTGGATGGAACGCGTCGCATGGATGCACGTGTTGGAAACCATCGATGACTGGTCGATCTATCAGGACGTGTTTCCCGAGGCCCCGGACGGCGAGGGCGAGTGGTCCGGCGGGTTGGCGCATGAATTGTTAGAACTGCGGCGCGTGCTCCAGGAAAACGGCATCACCCTGTCGGCCGCGGCGCGGGTTCTTTCTAACAGCGTGGAAGCCGGGCGCTGGGAGGCGCTTGGCCGCCTGGAAACCCTGATGGAAAAAACGCTGCGGTCGTGGGGACTGAAAAGCCGCAGCCGCGTGCTGGCCAGCGGAATCCCGATCCCTGATGGCATCGCGGGAATCGTGCTGGCGGGCGTGGTGGAAATCCCACCATTGTTAGAACGGGCGCTGCTGGCATGGAACGGTCCGGTGACATCGCTCATCGGCGCACCGGAAACCGAAACCGCCTCGTTCTCACCCATCGGTCGTCCGCTGGAGGCATGGAGCGCACGCACCCTGCCATGGCCCGATGGCGACCGGGGATCGGTCACCCTCGTTGCGGATCTCCGGCAGGAAGCGACCGAGGCCCTGCGGGTAGTCGCGCAAAGAGGCACGCCATCCAACGAAGTCGCGCTGGGATCCGCGGACAGCGAGGCCGGCCGGGAAATCGCCCAAACCTTCACCCGCGCCGGGTGGCCGGCATTCCATCCGGCGGCACCATCTCTAACAACAGGTCTGTCCCGCTGGTTCAAGCTGTGGTCCGCCTGGCTGGCCGACCCGCTGCTATCGACCGCCGCGGATTTGTTCGCACTGCCGGAAACCGCCGCCCTAACAGGTGATGGGCGTGCGCAACATGCCGAACAACTCTCGCGACTGAGAAACGACTGGATGATCACCCGCCCGGACGATCTCCGGCACCGGATGGCTGGCGCGGATTTCCGTTCGCAAGACCGGCGGCAGGCTGCGGAAAGCGTGCGCAAAGCCATCGGAATTCTCGAACAATGGCGGACGGAATTTCTATCAGGATATCTGCCTGCGGTCATTGAGAGCCTGCTGGAATTGTTAGACATGACCGGCGATGACAACGCGGATCAGGCCACCGCGATGATGGCGTGGCTGGCCGGTGCGGAGCCGCTGATGAATCGCCTGAAACACGGCCCCGGATTCTGGATCGACCTCATGCTCGAGGAGATCCCCTCGCCCGCGCCGCAACCGCCGGAAGGCCGGGTGATCGACGTGCAGGGATGGCTGGAATTGTTTTTCGAACCCGGCAGGCACCTGGTGCTCTGCGGCATGAACGAGGGCAAGGTGCCGGCACGCAACACCGGCAACCCATGGCTGGGCGAGGCCGCGGCAAACCAACTCGGATTGTTGACCAACGCGGATCGTGCGGCGCGCGACGCGTTTCTCTATCAGGCCATGGTCGAAGCGCGGCGGGATTCGGGGCGTGTGGATGTGATCTGCGCCAAATCCGGACCGGGCGGCGAGGCGCTGCTGCCATCGAGACTTCTGTTAGCCGCGGACCGCGAGGACCTGCCGGAACGGGTGAAGTTCCTTTTCCGGGGTGTCGAACCACCGGAAGCGGGACTGCGCTGGCATGCGGATTGGTTGTGGCAGCCGCGTCGGGCGGAGCTTCCGGATCGATTCGCCGTGACAGCGCTCGCCGACTATCTGGCATGTCCGTTCCGTTTCTATCTGAAACACGCCCTGCGCATGCAAAGCCCGGAACCCGGGCGGCTGGAGTGGAACTCGCGGGACTTCGGCAACATCGCCCACGAAGTGCTGGAACGCTGGGGACGCGACACCGAGGCTCGCGAGTTTTCCAAAACCGAGGCCATCCACGATTGGCTGTCCGCAGAGCTCGACCGCATCGTGGCCGCCCATTTCGGCAAACGCGTGCCTCTCGCCGTGCGCATTCAAACCGAGGCCCTGCGGCAACGCTTCGCCTGGCTCGCCCGTGTCCAGGCATGCTCGCGCGCGGAGGGCTGGCAAGTCATCGAGGTCGAACACAAATTCGAAATCCTTGTCGGCAACACCACCCTCAGCGCCAAGATCGACCGCATCGACCGCCATCGCGACGACGGCAGACTGCGCGTGTTGGATTATAAAACGGGCAAACCCAAGGCCGTGGATGCGGCCCACCGCAGGAAAATCATCGCATCCACGGTGCTGCCCGAGCATCTCGGAACTGATAGCCCTGCGGTTTATTCCGGCCAGGACAAGGGCAAGGTGGCTGATTTCCGCTGGGTCAACCTGCAACTGCCGCTCTATGCGGAAGCTGTTAGATCGAGGGACGGGCTGACCCCGGTCCCCTGTTATTTCATGCTCGGCAATACCGAACCCGATGTCGTCATCCAGGAATGGTCGGGATTTTCACCTGCCGACCTCAGCGCCGCCATCGCCTGCGCACAGTGGATCATCGGTCAAATCAAAGCACGGATCTTCTGGCCACCGGCGGAAAAAACCGATTACGACAACTTCGAAATGTTATCCAGCGGTCGCACCCTGCTTGACGTGTTTTGCCCGCCGCCCGTCGGATGATCCGGGTTTCCAATCCAGGATTACCGCAACTTTCCGGTAAATCTGGAGTTTCTTTCACGGCAACTCCACGGAAAATTGCCATCACCCACTCCAATCTCCCATGAAAGCGCTCCCCGTTTATCTCGTTGTTTTCGGCATGATGGCCCCGGTGGTTTCTTTCGCCCAAACACCGGATAAACCCCAAGCCCCCCCTGCCAAGGAGGGTGCCGACAAGCAGAACCCGCATCGGCGCTTCAAGGAAATGTGGGATAAATTCGACAAGGATCATAATGATTTTCTATCGAAAGAGGAATTCGACGCCATCCCGCGCGTCCAGAATCTGCCGGAGGAAAAACGCCAGAAATTGTTCGACCGCCTCGACAAGGACCACGATGGCAAACTCGGACGTCAGGAACTCCGCGCGATGATGGAAAAAGCCCGTGACGAATTCGATCATCCATTCCGGCGCCTATGGGAGTTGGACGTGGACAAGAGCGGCGGCATCACGCTTGGGGAATTCAAGGCCGGTCCCTTATTCCGCAAACTCCCACCCGAAAAACAGGAAGAACTTTTCCGCCGCTTGGACACCGATCATGACGGCTTGATCACCCCGAAGGATAAACCCCTGAAACCCCTCAGGCGCGAAGGCGCCCCCCCATGGCTCAACCGCCCCGATGGCGGAAAACCGGAAGGACCCCGCCCGTTTCTCCGCCAACTCCTCCGCACGCTCGATCAGAATGGCGACGGCGCGCTGACCTTTGAAGAATTCCAACTCGCCCCGGCCATTAAAGACCTCCCCCTTGAAGATCAGCACAAACGCTTCAACTCGCTGGACCACAACCACGACGGAAAAATCACCGTCGAGGATCTCCCACCGCCGCCGCCCAAACCAAAAGCGCCACCAACTGAACCGGATCCATCGCAAAACCCGGAGCCACAACAAAACGCCCCGAAAGACCCGGCACCACCTGCCAAGTCAGCAGAAGACTAGGCTTGAGCCCCCAAGCTGGCCCCGCCTTGCTGAGGCCGCCTCCCAAGGGGGGGCTTGAGTCGTGTTAGTGTGCGAAGGTGGCGCGCTCCCGCCGGGAGCGCATGCCGGAGAGGCGTGACGGTAAAATCCAGGTGGAAGTCGTTCCGTCCTGCCCTGCGTCGTCCATGCACCTCGCACTGTCTGCGCTCCCAGCGGTAGCGCGCCACCTGGCTCCGCGCCTCGCACTGTCTGCGCTCCCGGCGGTAGCGCGCTGTTTGGCTTGGAATTTCGCCCTTCGTCATTCTGCCTCCACCCAAACGATTTTCCGGTCTGCAACGATCCAATGCGGGTTTCACGTTCCCGCATCAGGATGTCTGAGCATAGGACTTGCACGCCGCCGATGAAGCGTGTATTCCCTCCGCCCCGGCGGGTTATCCGTCATACCCCATCTCTCTCATGATCAAGTGGATTCTCCAGAAAATCGTCGGCAGCAAGAACCAGCGCGAAGTGCGCCGCATCCGCCCGTCGGTCGCCCGCATCAATGAATTCGAGGAGGCTCTCCAGCGGGAACCCGAAGAAAAACTTCGCGAACGCACCGTCGAGTGGCAGGCCTATTTCGCCCGTTACCACGCCCTTGACGCCCCGGCAAAACCCATGATCGAACGCATGGGACCTGAAGAACTCAGCACCACCGCCCATGCCTTGGAACAACGGCTCGCCCCCTTGCGCGAGGAGTTCCCCACCCTGCCCGCCCAAGTCCAGGCGACGCTCGAATCCATCGAAGCTGCCAAGGCCGCCTTCCATGAGGCCGAAGCCGAATTCCCCCACTCCCGCGCCAAATACCTTGAGAAAATCCTGCCAGAAGCCTACGCCGTCGTCAAAAACGCCGCCCGTAGACTGTGTGGAACCACCATCTCGGTGAGCGACCACCCGATCCTCTGGGAGATGATCCATTTCGACGTGCAGCTCGTTGGCGGTGTCGCCCTCCACCGCGGCATGATCGCCGAAATGCAGACCGGTGAAGGCAAGACCCTGGTTGCCACCCTGCCGGTCTATCTGAATGCCCTCACCGGACTGGGTGTCCACA
>CAYWLC010000170.1:0-6044 GCA_964458895.1 uncultured Luteolibacter sp.
CGAACGAATCGTAGCCCATCGGGTGGAGCACGTTGTGGCCGGTCATGCGCTTGTAGCGGCCGATGATATCGGTGGCGGTGTAGCCTTCCGGGTGGCCGACATGCAGGCCCGCGCCGCTCGGATAGGGGAACATGTCCAAGACATAGTATTTCGGTTTTGCGGGATCGAATCCGGCATCACCTGGTCCCGGGGTGCGGAAGGTTTTTTCGGCTTCCCAACGGGCCTGCCATTTGGGTTCGAAGTCGCGGAAGGGGAATGGCTTGCGGGTGTCAGACATGATCGTGAACGGGAGCGGACTTTGCTCCCTCACGGGCGGAATGAAAAGAAAAACCCCGCCGCAGATTGTGGATTCAAAATCGAATCCCGCTTTTCACCTTTTCAGAGATTGATCGACTGATCGATGAGAATCAGAAAGTCCGCCCGGTCCTCGGGAAGGGTGTTGGACGCATTTTCACGGGCAAGGGCGGCGAGCATTTCGGCATCGATTACCCCTGCGGGTTGGTCGGCAAGCCATTGGGCATAGGTGCAGACGAGGGTGGCAAAACGGGCGTCGTCGGACGGTTCGGCATCGCTCTTGCGGGTGAGGACGAGCGCGGGGGCGGGCTTGCCATTGACGGTCCATTCGATGCAACCCAGATCCTCGGCAGGAGTTGAGGGTTCGAGTTCGATGACGAGCGAGGTGATCGCCTTGGCCGAGAGCCGGGTCGGCAGCGGTGTCGGGTCGAGATCGCTCATTGGTGAGAAACCTAACAGACGGTATTTGCGAATGTTGTCAGGGTTGGCCTTGAAGTGTGCGCTGACATTGCAATCGGCATCATTGGCACCGCGGAAAGAAACCAAGAGCAGGGTGGAGGAGGGTTTCCACGGGCAAGTGGTCGTTTCGGTGGAGATGGTGACGCCTTGGGCGACGGCAGCCGGGCCGGTGGGACGCAGGGCAAAACGATTGAGGATTTCCTCAAGGCGCACAGCATTGGCAGGCGGGCGTTTGTGATCTTCCCGGATGGTCCGGGTGATCCAGATGTAGCTGGAAACCCCGGCATACACCGGCAGATCGAGACAGGGTTGATCCAATGCGAGCACGTGGCCGCGCGGGCGGAGTTGCGGCAGGTCCTTTTCCAGGGGGACCGGGGATTCTGTGAGGCGCTGTGCGACTTTCCGCAGGAACAGATCACCTTTTTGGTTGTAAGCGGTGGTGTTGGCCTTCTCCAGCTTCATGAGCTTGGAAGATTTGGGCGGATGGACACCTGGGGATTTTTCCGAACTGTTAGAATCCGGGGGGCCGGGAGCAGGGAGCAGGGCGACTTCCAGAGGGATGTCGTCCGGGCGGCTGGCGGGTGGGTTGTTAGCTCCGGGCTTTCCGTTGTTAGGCATCAAGGTGAAAACCAACATGGCGAGCATGAGGATGGCGGCGGCGGCCAGCGGCATCCAATAGGTTTTGAGCGGTTTGCGTTGCGGCTTGAAGGCGATGATTTCACCCTGCTCATGCGCGCTGCGGGCGGCCATGAGGATGTTGGTGTGCTGGTCCGGCAGCAGGGTTTGGGAACCCGGGGAAAGCGTGCCGGTCAGCAATTGTTGGACATCCTGCAATTCCCGCACGGCCAGACGCAATGCGGGATCTCCGGCGACCACCGTGGCAACGGCAGCCGCTTCTTCCGGCCGGAGCTCACCTAACAACCATGCGGTCAGGCGGGGATCATCGGGGTGGAGTTTCATGGGCAGAGGGTGGGAGATGGAAGATTTGAGATTTGAGATTTGGGATTTCGATCACGGGGATTTGAGATCTTCGGGGAGCAGATCGCGGATGCGTTTGAGGCCGGTGTGGATGAGGAAGCCGATGTTGCCGGTGGTGAGTCCGGTGATTCGGTGGATTTCCTGATAGCTGAGTCCTTGTTGGAATTTGAGGAGGATGATTTCGCGTTGGTTGTCTGACAGTCGATCGAGGAGTTTCATGACGCGGGACAGGCGTTCTTCGAAGTCGGCATGCTCGTCGGGTTGCTGCCCCGGACCCGCGACTTTTTTCCAGTGGACCTCCTCCAGCGGGCGGGAGTGTTTCTCCTTGCGCAGGATGTCGAGGCAACGATTGCGGCAGACGGTGAACAACCAGGATTTGAGGTTGTCGCGCACCTTGGTGAGGTCCTGTTGACAGAGCCTGATGAAGGTGTCCTGAACCACGTCGCGGGCGCGGTCGCTGTCGTTGAGGATGGTGGTGGCATACCCGATGAGTGGCGATTGAAATTCCGCCATGGCTTGCTCGATGAATTGCTCCCGAGTCACTGGCATGGAGGAATTTTCTTCAGTGGGCTTGGAGTTCACTGGAGCAACGCGCGGAGGTTTGGAAATCTTTGGAAAAATCGGAGTGAACTGGAAAACGGGCGCTCGGGGATGGGAAATCCCTGGATTTTCAGAGGGCGTCCGGTTGTTGGAGGATTTCGGAAACCCGCTTGAGCAGGACGCCGGCTCCCCCGCCATCGACGACACGGTGGTCGAAGGTCAGGAAGATATCGGCGACCGTGGCGGGCAGGAAGGCCTCAACCTGGTTGCTCCAGACGGGTTTTTTCACCCCTGCGCCGATCCCGAGAATGAGGGTTTCATTCGGCAGCGGGATGGGTGTGCCGATGGTGAGACCGAAGGTGCCGAAGTTGGTCACGGTGGCGATGCCGCCGCTGCAATCTTCCTCGGTGAGGCGGCGGCGGCGGGCGTTGGCGACCAGTTCATCGTATTCCGTGATCAGATCGCGCAGGTATTTCTGATCCACCTTGCGCACAACCGGCACCAGCACGCCATCCTCGATCTGCACCGCGACGCCGATATCAAAGGACCGCGGGTGCACCACCTTGTCGCCGATCAGATAGCCCGCGGTGGTCGGGTTTTCAGCCAACGCGAGGGCGAAGGCCCGCAGCATGTACAGCGTGAGGCCCGGTTTGGGCGTGTGGTTGCGGCGATGCTCCAGGACGCGATCTAACACCACGGGATGACCCACCGTGGCGAGCGGGCGGGTCCAACTCCGGCGCATGGCGTCGGACACCGCGAGCCGCATCGACGAGGCCGAGGTGTTAGGCCAGGCGTCGAGGTAGGCGAGGAAACGTTCGAGGTCCTCCACGGTGACGCGTCCGCCGGCACCGGTTCCGGCGACGGCGGAAATATCCGCCTCACGCAGGCCGAGGTCGTCCATGCGGGCGCGCATGCGTGGCGAGATGTAATGTGCGCCCATCGTGCCGGTGGGAACAGGCAATCCCTTCACGCTGGGCACCACGGCGGGGGCCTCCTCGTAGTCGTCATCATGGTCGAGGGCGAAGTGAAGGTTGGCCTCGGTGCGCGCCGGGCAGTCCGTCTGGCTGGCGGTGCGCCGCGCTTCCAACGACTCCAGCGTGTCCACGCCGGTGCGCGCGACTTCTTCCGCAGTGACTTCCAACAACCCTAACAACGAGCCCACCGAGTAGGAAACCCCTTCCGCGACCCGGATTTCGGAGACAATCCCGTCGCAAAGCGTGGTCACGCCCATCACGGCCTTGTTGGTTTCCACCTCGATGATCTCCTGATCGGCCCGTACCGGATCGCCCACTCCGATGCAAAGACGGATGATCGTTGCCTCGGCAATGGATTCACCGAGTTGGGGCATGAGGATGGGGACCGTGGGCATTGAGGTAGAAGCTGATGGGGTAAAAGCTGAAATACTAAAAATCGGGATCTTCAGAAGGCGAGGAGTTTGCGGAGGGCTTGGCAGATGGATTCGGGAGTGGGGCGGTGGGCGGCCCAGAGTTTCGGGTGATAGGGCACCGGCGTGTCGCGCGCGTTGAGTCGCTGGGGCGGCGCGTCTAACAAATGAAACCCTTCCTCGGAGACGCGCGAGACCACTTCCGCCGTGACACCTCCCCATGGGAATGATTCACCCACGGCTAACAGCCTACCGGTTCTGGCGACGGATGCCAGCACGGTGTTGATATCTAACGGTTTCACCGACCGGAGATCGACCACCTCGATTTCCCAACCGTCCTGTTGGAGGCGGTCGGCGGCGCGCACCGCTTCGTGGACCATGGCGCTGTATGCGACGACGGTGGCGTGTTTTCCCGGGCGGATGATGCGGGCCTGGCCGATCGGCAGGTGGTCGCCGTTGATGGATTTCGCCTTGAGCCAGCGGTAAAGGAACTTGTGCTCGCAGAAGATGACCGGATCGTCGAGCGCGACGGAATCGATGAGCATGTGATAGGCGTCCGAGACCGAGGCGGGTGTTAGAACAATCAGCCCGGGATACTGGGCGTAGATGCCCTCCATGCTCTGGCTGTGGAACGGCCCGGAACCCGGCGTGCCGCCGGACGGCAGCCGCACTGTGATCGGAATCGGCATGCCCGTGCGGTAATAATGGGTGGCCGCCTGATTGACGATCTGGTTGAAGGCGATGGCCGAAAAATCCGCAAATTGCATTTCCACGATGGGACGCATGCCCTCGATGGCCGCGCCCACGGCCAGGCCGACCATGGCGTCTTCCGAAATCGGCGAGTCGAACACCCGGCCGGGGAACATTTCTGATAGACCCTTGGTTGCCTTGAACGCACCGCCGAAGGTGGCGATGTCCTGGCCGTAGATGAACACGCGCGGGTCGTCGCGCAGGAGGGTTTGCTGCGCTTCGCGGATGGCATCAATATAGGTCACGCTCACGGGGAAACGGGTTGCACGGCGGGTTTATTATTGTTAGAAAGCGGAAACTTGGTGACCAGAGCGGTCCAGTCCTCATGATAGGGATCCGGGGCCGCCTCCTGCTGGGCCTGGGCCACCGCGCGCTGCACCTCATCCGCGATCTGGTCCTGCCAGGCTTGGATTTCATTGGCGGTGGCGATGTCGTGTTCGACGAGTTGGCGAATGGCCACCTCGATGCAGTCGCGGCCATAGTGGTCGTCGCGCACGTGGGCGGGCACGTAGAATCCATCATCGTGTTCGCCGTGTCCGGAGAGTCTGAGCAGATGGGCCACGATCAACTGCGGTCCCCGACCATCCCGGGCGCGGCGGATGGCCTCGGTGATGACGGAAACGCAGGCGAACAAATCCGTGCCATCGACGGAGAAGCCCCCGATGCCATAGCCGCGGGCTTTTTCTACCAGATCGACGCAGGAGAACTGCCGCGTGTTCGGCGTGGAGTAGGCATACTGGTTGTTAGCCACGACCACCACCAGCGGCAGTTTTTCGACAGCGGCCAGGTTCATCCCCTCATGAAAGGCCCCGGTGGAGGTTGCACCATCCCCGATGCAGGTGGCTCCCACGCAACCCTCGAGTTTGCCTTGGAGTCTTTTGGCGAAAAGCATGCCGACCACCACGGATACCTGGGCACCCAGATGGGAAATCATGGCTGGCATTCCGTGTTCCGGGCGTCCGCGGTGGATGTTGCCATCGCGTCCGCGCATCGGTCCCTTGACGGAGCCGAGGTAGGTGCGGGTGCAATCGATCATCGGTTCGCCAAATGCCGTGCGTCCGGCCTGGTCGCGGATCAGGGGGGCGAAAACATCCTTCCCTTGGATCAGCGCGGTTCCAAGCGCGGCGCTCACCGCCTCCTGCCCGCGCCCCAAATACACCCCGCCGACGATTTTCCCTGCTTTGTAGAGGCTGGAGAGCTTGTTTTCCAAGATCCGGGCACGCAGCATGGAATGAAATGCCGACCGCAGGAAATCGCGGGTTTTCGTCACTCCGTCGGGGATGGTTTGCAGGTCCATGTGCGGCACGGAACGAGATTAAATAGAGTGCGGGCCAAACCTGCAACCGCTTTCCCAAGGGTCACTGTATTATCGGGAAAAACCGGATGTCACAGGGTCCGCAAGGCGTAGGGCAATCAGGGTCCGTCAAGGGTGCTGCGGATCACAAAAAAGCCGGACAGCTTTCCCCGTCCGGCTTTGATGATTTTGTGCTGTGGCGACGGTCCGGGACCTTCGCACGATGGATGGGCTTACATCATGCCGCCCATTCCGCCCATGCCGTGGTCGTGACCACCGCCGGCGGCGGGTTTTTCCTTTTCAGGGATGTCGCTGATGATGCACTCGGTGGTGAGCAGCAGACCG
>CAYWLC010000171.1:0-6007 GCA_964458895.1 uncultured Luteolibacter sp.
AATCAGCCTCCAAATCCATCCTAAAAACTTTTACAGATGAAAAGTTGCGCGGCCCCCGCAGCTACACGAAGCCACTTAAATTCGAACCCAGCCTCTGTAGCACGTTGTTTGCTGCTACTGCATGACTCACAAAGAACCAAACTCCAGGGCATGGACGTGACATCCATGCTGCAACTATGCACAGACCCAAAGATGGACGTGACGTCCATCCCCCTTATGGACCGCATGAACGTGGAACTCCCAGCGCGGCACACTGAGGAAGACTGGGGGATTTGCGGATTTTTCTCGTTCTTTCGGCATTCTCTCATCACCTTCCCGCCGCCATGCTCAAAGCCGGAATCGTAGGACTGCCCAACGTCGGGAAATCGACGCTCTTCAATGCCGTGACGCGCACCCGCAAGGCGGAAGCGGCGAATTATCCATTCTGCACGATCGACCCGAACGTCGGGATCGTGACCGTGCCGGACGCGCGGTTGGCGGTGCTTTCGAAAATTTCGGGTTCGAAGAAGTTGGTGCCCACGGCCATCGAGTTTGTGGACATCGCCGGGCTGGTGAAAGGTGCATCCGAAGGTGCGGGACTTGGCAACCAATTCCTTGCGACCATCCGGGAAACCGACGCGATCGTCCAGGTGGTGCGTTGTTTTGAAAATGACGACATTATCCATGAACTCGGCACGGTGGATCCGATCCGGGACATTGAGATCATCCATGCGGAGCTGATTCTAGCAGACATATCCGCCCTCGAAAAACGCCGCTCATCCCGCGAGAAAAAATCCAAGGGCGGCGACAAGGAGGCCAAAAAAGAAGTGGAAATCATCGACGTGATCATGCCGCATCTTGATCAGGGGAAACCGGCGCTCACCCTTGAGTTCAGCGATGAGGATCATGCGATTGTCAGGGATTTTTTCCTGCTATCATCGAAGCGCACCATCTACGCCTGCAACGTCTCGGAAGACGAGCTGGCCGGGGCGATGGAAAACCCGGACTCCCACCCGCAGGTGGCGCGCGTCCGCCAGTTCGCCGCGGAACACAGCGGCTCCGAGGCGGTGGTCATCTCGGCCCGCATTGAGGAGGAACTCAGCGATCTATCACACGAGGAGGCCGCCGAGTTCCTCAAGGACATGGGGGTGAGTGACTCCGGAGTCTCGTCGCTGATTCGCGCCGTCTATCATTTGTTAGGACTGCGCACCTATCTGACCACCGGCGTGCAGGAAACCCGCGCGTGGACCATCCACGAGGGCGACAAGGCTCCTGCGGCCGCCGGCGTGATCCATACGGACTTCGAGCGCGGTTTCATCGCCGCGGAAGTCGTGCATTACGACGACCTGGTCGCGCTCGGGTCGAAACACGCCGCCAAGGAAGTCGGCAAGCTGCGCATCGAGGGCAAGGAATACGTCGTCAAGGACGGCGACGTGATCGAATTCAGGTTCAATGTGAGCAAGTGAGGTCAGAGACCAGAGAAGAATCCCGCGCGCGGAGCAAATATCTGGATTCTGGACTCTGGTCTCTGGATTCTTGTCTTACAGCCTGCCGCCGAGTGTTTCGCGCAGCACTTTCGCCATGATCGCGTAACCTTTGGCATTGGGGTGGATGCCATCGGGCGAGAGGTCGGGTGTTAGAGTGATGCCGTCCGGTTCGACCATGTTGGAATAGTAGTCCACATAGGCCAGCCCGCGCTCGCGGCAGAGTTGTTGCAGGTGGGTGTTGATGCGCCCGGTCAATGCCTTGCGTTCCGGGTTTTTGTGCGGCGCGACGATGTCGGAGGGCGGGATGGAACAAAGCACCAGTTCGCAGCCCGCGGCTGCGCACATGTCCACGATGGCGGTTATGTTAGATAGGCAGGTTTCCTCCACCACCGCTTCGGGGGTTCCCACCACGCGCCACCAGGGATCGCCATCGATGGCGGCGATGTCGTTGGTGCCGATCATGAGGATCACGGTCGCGGGCTTGAGCTGGAGGGCGTCGGCCGCGAAGCGTTTTCTAACAAACTCGCTGGTGTCTCCGCCGATGCCGCGGTTCACGAAAAGTTTGCCGCCGCCTCCGAAGTAGGCGTTGAGTTCCCACATGTGGGTGATGGAATCTCCGATGAAGAGATAGTCCGGCCGTTTGCCCAGGCTCAGGAGTTCCTCATTCTTGAAGTCGAACTCCACGCGCCGGGTGTCGGCGAGGACGATTTTGCCGAATTCACCGGGGCGGATCAGGTTGGGGATGCTGTTCATGAGAGTCCTAACATTTCCGGCAGGGCCTCGCGCGGGCGCCAGGTGAGGATTTCGGGGTCGCCGGAGGTGATGAGCACGGTGTGTTCGAAATGGGCGGAAGGTTTGCGGTCCTCGGTGATGACCGTCCAGCCATCGTTGAGAATGCGGACGGATGGGACGCCGGCGTTGACCATGGGTTCGATGGCCAGGGTCATGCCGGGCGCGAGGATGGGGGTTTTCCCCTGGGGTCGGAAGTTGGGCACCTGCGGTTCCTCATGCAGGCGGCGGCCGACGCCATGGCCGACAAATTCACGCACCACCGTGAAGCCGAAGGGCACGACATAATCCTCCACCGAGCCGCAGAGGTCGCCAAGGCGCTTGCCGGCGCGTGCGTGCGAGATGGCCTCGAAGAGCGATTGTTCGGTGGCGGCTAACAGACGTTTGGTTTCCAGCGGGATGTCCCCGGCGGCCACGGTGGTGGCGTTGTCGCCAATGAAGCCATCCTTGCTGATGCCGACATCGATTTTCACGATATCGCCGGGCAGGATTCGGCGCGGCCCGCCGATGCCGTGGACGACCTCCTCGTTGATAGAAATGCAGGTGTATCCGGGAAACCCGCGGTAGCCGAAAAACGCGCTCTTGCAGGCGTATTTGCGCATCAGTTCCGCGGCAAGGCCGTCGATCTCGCCGGTGCTGCGGCCGGGGGTGACTTCCTTGGCGAGCGCCTGGAGTATCAGTGATGCGATGGATCCCGCGGCCCGCATGAAATTGATTTCACGCGGTGATTTGATAGGGATGCGGGGGTGGCGCATGGAGCCATCAATGGAGGCTGTTATAGATGTAAGCGGTGATGCCGATCACGATGAGGATGGCGATCACCGTCCAGAGGTAGATGATGGCGGAGCGGGAAGCGGCGTTGTTGCCTTGGTTGAGGCGGTCATAGCGGCCCTTGAGTTTGCCTTTGCGCAGGAAGCCATCGTAGTGTTTCTGCAGGAGCTGGGTTTCCACCTGGCGCATCACGTCGAGCACGACGCCGACCATGATGAGCAGCGAGGTGCCGCCGAAGAACTGGAGGATGGGGGAACCGGGAGGAAGGCCCACACCCCATCCTGTTAGAACAGGCAGCACGAACAGGACGGTTAGAAAGACGGCACCGGCGAAGGTGAGGCGCGTCATGGTGTAGTCCATGAAATCTGCGGTGGGTTTGCCAGGACGCACGCCGGGGATATAACCGCCGTTGCGTTTGAGGTCCTCCGCGATTTGCGACGGTTGGAACATCATGGCCACCCAGAAATAGGAGAAGAGGAAGATGCCGATGCCACCGAGGACGTAATACCAGGTGCCGCCACGGGTGAGTTCCCCATAGAGGCGGGTGGACCAGGCCTGGCCGGGGAACAACCAGGTGAGCATCATCGGTGGCAGTGAGAGCACGGCGGAGGCGAAGATGATGGGCATCACGCCCGCATAGTTCACCTTGAGCGGCAGGTATTGGGTCTGCCCGCCGAATTGTTTGCGTCCGACCACGCGTTTCGCGTATTGCACGGCGATGCGGCGCTGCGCCTGGGTGATGGAGATCGTTCCGGCGATGACCAGCAGCAAGAGCGCGATCATGACCACCAGGAGGATCGAGCGGAAGGGTCCCTTGTCGTCACCGACGACGAAGAATTTCCACGCTTGGATCAAGGCACCCGGCAGGGCGGAAATGATATTGACCGTGATGATGATGGACGAGCCGTTGCCGATGCCGCGGTCGGTGATCTGGTCGGCAATCCAAAGCAGCAGCACGGTGCCCGCGACGATGGTTAGAACGGTGAGCGCAAGCCATAGGTTTGAGGCATCCGGGACCAGGGTGCCGAATTGTTCGATGCCATGCATGTACGGCAGCTTGCCGGGATTCTTGAGCGAGTTGGCCACAAAAATCCCTTGGACGAGGGCGATGCCAATGGTGATGTAGCGGGTGTATTGATTGATTTTCTGGCGGCCACCGTCCTCACGGGCGAGGCGCGAGAGTTTTGGCACGACCGCAGTCATCAATTGCACCATGATGGATGCGGAAATGTAGGGCATGATCCCCAGCGCGAAGATCCCGGCCTGCTGCAGGCCCCCACCGGAGAATACGGTGAGCAATGCGGAAACGCCGCCCTGGGTGCTTTTGGGGTCCTGTTTCTGCATGTCCGCCAACCAGGCCTTGATGACTGCGGGATCCACGCCGGGAAGCGTGATGTGCACGCCAAGGCGGATGATGACGATCAGGGCGAGGGTGAAGAGAATGCGGTCCCGGAGTTCCGGGATTTTCCAGGTGTTGGTGAAGGCGGAGATCATGGCGGGTGGGAAAGGGAAACGACGCGCGGGTTATATACACGACGAGGAAGCGTGCAAGCGCTTCCCCATCAGAGATCGGACATCGTCCGGGAAATGGATCAAGCGCCGGGAGCGGTGACCGAGCCGCCGGCTTTTTCGATCTTTTCCCGGGCGGATGCGCTGGCATGGGCGATCACCAGCTTGAAAGCCTTGGTGACTTCACCGATGCCGAGCACCTTGACGGCGTCGCAACGGCCGTTGACGAGCCCTTGGCCGCGCAGGGCGGCTTCATCGATGGTGGCACCGGCATCGAACAAGTCATCGAGTTCGCCGACGTTGAAAACGGCCACCTTGTCACGGAAGTCATAGTTGTTGAAACCACGCTTGGGCAAGCGGCGGTGAAGCGGCATCTGGCCGCCTTCGAAGCCGACACGGGTGCCGCTGCCGGACCGGGCCTTCTGGCCTTTGTTGCCTTTGCAAGCGGTCTTGCCATGGCCGGAGCTTTCGCCGCAGCCGAGGCGTTTGATGCCGCGCTTGGCTCCGGGATTGGGGCTGTAGGAGTGGAGGTGCATTGTCTTTGATTTGTTAGATTGGTCGGATCAGTCGGATCCGTCGGATCTTCTTCAGATGGCTTTTTTCTTTTTCTTCTTGCCGCGGCTGGGGAGGACCTGGTCGCGGGTGCGGAGTTGGGGGAGCGCTTTGAGAGTGGCTTTGACGACGGTGGCGTGGTTGGAGGAACCCATGGACTTCGCGAGGATGTCTCGGATGCCGACAGCTTCACAAACGGCACGCACGCCGCCGCCGGCGATGATGCCCGTTCCCGGCGAGGCAGGCTTGAGCAGCACCTTGCCGCCACCGAATTCCGCGTAAATTTCGTGAGGGATGGTACCATCCACGATGCTCATCGGTTTGAGCACCTTGCGGGCTCCTTCGCTGGCTTTCTTGATGGCGTCGGCCACTTCGTTGGCCTTGCCGAAGCCGAGGCCCACCTTGCCGATCTTGTCGCCGGAGACGACCAGTGCGGAAAAGCTGAACCTGCGACCGCCTTTGACGACCTTGGCGCAGCGGTTGATGAAGACGACCTTTTCAGAGAGTTCGTTGCCTTCGGAATCCGTGGGTGCCTGGCGCTCTTCGCGCCGCGGGCCACCGCGTCCACGACCGCCGCCTTGTCCGCCACCGCCTTGTCCGCGGTTGCCTTGATAGCCACCTTGTTGGGGACCGGAGTTGGCCACCGGGCCTAATGCCGCCGCAGGGGCTTTGGCCGCTTCCGGCTCTTGTGCGGGCGTTTCGTTTTCTGGAATAGTTACCATGATGGGGATCGGGTCAGAGCGTTAGAATTGGAGTCCGCCTTCACGCGCTGCATCGGCGAGGGCTTTGATTTTTCCGTGATAGAGGTGGCCGCCGCGGTCGAAGACCACGGCACTGATGTGGGTGCCCTTGGCGCGCTCCGCGAGGAGCTGGCCGACTTTTTTCGCGCTCTCGCCATTGGACGAGGCCTTTTCGAAGGA
>CAYWLC010000172.1:0-5936 GCA_964458895.1 uncultured Luteolibacter sp.
CAAAATCGACGGCGAAGTCGGCGACAAAAAAACCTACGACCCGCGCGGCTATCTGAAACAGGCCGAGATCGGCCTTGCCCACCGCCTCCAGGAAGCCGCGGACGACCTGCGCTCCACGGGCATGACCATCTTCGGAAAAGTCTGATTCTAACTCATGACCGGGCGGTCTCGGTTCTCCGGGACCGCCCTGTTTTTATCGGCCAGCCCGGATTGCCCTTGCATTAAAGGAAACCACCGAAGCAATCATCAAGCGCACCTCCCACCAACATGACCGGAAAATCTAACAACTCCGACCATCCACTGGCGAACATCCTGCTCAACGTGATCATCCCGGTGCTGGTGCTGAGTTTTCTCAGCAAGGATCCGGCGGTGCAGGCGCAACTTCACAAGGTCGCCAGGCCGTGGCACATCGGCCCGGTCAACGCGATGGCGGTCGCGCTCGCCTTCCCGATCTGTTATGGCGTCTGGCATTTCGTGAAAACGCGCAAGGGCAATTTTTTCTCCGCGCTGGGACTGATCAGCGTGCTGCTGTCCGGATGCCTGACGCTCTATCTGTGGAACAAGAACGGCACGGTCAAACCCAACGCAGGTTTCCTATTTGGCATCAAGGAAGCGCTCATTCCACTCATTCTCGGCATCGCCATCCTCACCTCGCAACGGTCCGCCTCGCCCTTGATCCGCGTGTTCCTCTACAACGACACCCTGTTTGATATCCCCAAAATCGAAAACCGCATCGCCGAGCTCTCCGCACAAGGCGCCTATGAGGGCTTGCTGCGCGGTGCCACCCGGCTCTTCGCCACCTCGTTCTTTCTCAGCTCGCTCCTGAACTTCGGCCTCGCCCAATGGTTTTTCCGCAGCTTCAACGCCACCGCCATCGACGCCTTGGAAAATTACAATACCATCATCGCCAGAGTCACCGGCTGGGCCTTCGCCATCATTGGCGTGCCCGTCGTCATCTTCCTTTTCCTCACCCTGCGCCAACTCCTCAAGCAACTCGGCAAGCTCACCGGCTTTTCCGACGAGGATATGATGCTGCCCAGATAAGCCCCCCTCCCCCAGATTTGAAACTTGGCAGCCACCCTCCGGCGGATTAGAAGATCCGCTATGGACGGGCCTCTCAGAAATTCCTGCCCGCCTGAAAAAAATCCAAATCAAATGACCGACGGGTCGATCAAACGACACAACAAAATCATGAGCTTATTTCGCGGATGGTTGGGCAAAAAAGTGACTTCACTCGGAATGGGCTTGTTGTTGCGGAGGAAGATCTATCGGCGTTACCACAATGTGATCGTGCCCACCCCGGATGGAACCATTCCCGTGGACGAGTTGATTGTTTCCCCCTACGGGCTGTTGTGGTGCAAATCAACAACATCAAGGGGAGGATCTCCACTCCAGAGGACCAACCCAATTGGTCCAACTCATACGACGGGAAAAAACATTTGTTCCCTAACCCGGTCCGGTTGAATTCCCTGGCCGCGCATTACCTCTCGATGCGCCTCGGCCTGGATCCCTCCGCGCTTCATCCGGTCGTGTTCTTCATCGGTTTCTGTTCATTCAAGGAGGCCCTGCCCGCCACCGTGATCCGGGACGGACTGCGCGCCCATATCCGCAGCTTCAACGACACCGTTCTAACAGATTCTGAGTTGCGCAGGGTGATCAATGCCGTCAACTCGCTCAAATCCGACCTGTTTGCCAAACATTCCTCCGACGTAAGACCCTTGAAGGCCCGCCTTGGGTCGCCGACCTGCCCGAAGTGCGGCGCACCACTCGCGGCCAGAACCCTCAAGACCGGACCATCTGCGGGCTTAAAAATCCTCGGGTGCTCGGCCTACCCGCGGTGCCAATACGTCAAAACGAAATGAGCGGGCTTTCCGGCGGATCCGCCGCAGCGGCCATCCGCAACGGACGCCGAAAAACAGCCCGAGCGAAACTCCCGCCAGCACATCCGATGGATAGTGATAGAGTCCCACCACTCGCGAGCCGCTGATGCCAGCCGCGATGAGGGCCACGGGCACACCGATCCCGGGCACGGCGAGCAATACAGGCACCGCGGCCCCCACCGATGTGGCGGCATGTCCGGATGGGAAACTCGCCCACGCCGCACCGTGGAACGGCCCGCAGAATTCATTGGCATTCGTGGATTTCCCGGCCAGCACGGTTTTCGGGCGGGGTCTTCCCAACAGGTGTTTCGCCGTCACGGCCACGCTGCCCGCCAGCACGCCTGATAGAAGCGAGACCACGGCGAGGCGCATCACATAGCGTGATCGCATGATCCGCCCACACCCTAACAGAACAACGAAGGTCAGCAGGTTGAACGGATAAAAATCGCCGCATACCCCGAGCCACGAGCAGACATCCTGTCGCCCCGGCGTGGTGCGCCACCAGGTCCCGGCGAAATCCAGCCACACTCTATCAAAATATAGGTAACAAGCCACCGCCAGCAGCGCGCCCGCCGCGAGGATGAGCCAGCCAGCCACGCCTGCGGGAGTCCCGAACCCAACACCCTTTTTCAAGGCGGCTCTCAGTTCGTTCAGGATGAAAAACTTGCGGCTGCGGCGTGATTGCGCTGGCATTGAATGAGAATCAGTCCACCAGGTTGTCCACCCGCTGCGCGAGTTCAATGTCGAGGTTGGTCACGCCACCGGCATCGTAAGTGGTGAGTTTCAATGTCACCTTGGTATGGCGGATCGTGATGTCCGGGTGGTGTTGCGCCTCTTCGGCAATCTCCGCAAGGTCGTTGACAAAATCAATGGCATCATTGAACTCCTCGAACTCGATGGTCCGGGTGATCGATTTATTCTCATACTCCCACTCCGGGCATTTTTTCAATGCGGAGTGGAGGTCATCAGCGTCAAGAAGGTCGGACATGATTTTTTGGTTCGGGAATGATTCCGGGGCGAGATTGCGGCGTGCCCGTTGGCGTTGGCAAGCTCGTTTCTCCACTTCTTTAAAATCCCCAATCTCCGGGTTGCGCCCGCCGGATTTTCGCTCTATTATCGGTGCAATGAAACTGTTCCTCACCGTCTTGTCGACCGGGCTGTTGCTGGCCTCATGCGTCCCCTCCACACCCCAGGCCCGCATTCAGGAAAACCCACGCTTGTTCTCACCGCTCAGTGCCAAAGACCAGGACCTCATCCAGCGCGGGCTGATCTCCCGCGGCATGTCACCGGACGCGGTATTTCTGGCATGGGGCAGACCCACCGCAACCATGGTCGGCTCCCATCGCGGCAAGAACAGCGAGCGCTGGGACTATGCAGCATCCCGCCCGGTTTACACTACGTCCTTTTACGGCGGATACGGATACGGCGGCTATCATGGCTACCATGGCAGGGGCCGTTACGGCTACTCCGGCGTCGGCTTCGGCGTCGGTCCAGAGGTCGCCTACATCCCGCACCGCGTCGCCTCGGTCTGGTTCATCGACCACCGCGTCGATGCCTGGGAACGGGAACAATAATTCCAATTTTTTCGAAATCTCCGCCTTGCATTCCATTCCATCCCGGCAATCCTCGTGCCTATCCCGAACACCATGAACCTGAAAACCACCCTCGTTCTCGCCACCGCCGCCCTAGCAGTCGCGGCGCTCGCGCCATCCTGCTCTAACACAGGCGGCTCCGGCCTTGCGGCCTATCAGGCCTATGACCGCCCCACCAAGTTGCCTAAAAACCCTAACAACGTCCGGGTCAAGGTCTCCCTCAGCAAACAACGCACCTATGTCATGGAGGGATCGGAGGTCCTGCTGGCAATGCCGGTCTCCGTCGGTGCCCCGGGAACCGCCACCCCCAGCGGAAGTTTCTCGATTTTCAACAAGGATAAATTCCACCGCGCCAACACCCACGGTTATGCCTACAGCGGCAGCCTGGTGAAAAAAACCATGCTGTCCGGCAAACCGTCCGGATGGTCGTTCAAAGGCACCCCGATGCCCTACTGGTGCGAGTTCAAGGCCAACTATGGCTTCCATACCGGGTTCGTGAAACACTATCCGTGCTCCCACGGTTGCATCCGCATGCACGAGAACCTCGCACCCAAGTTCTTCCGCCTCATCAAAGTCGGAACACCTGTCAGCATCGCCTATTCCCAGCCGGAAGATGAAACCTATGGAAACATCCCGCTGCCACCGGATGCCGGCCCGCTGCCCGACTATCCCGGCACGATGTACACCGGCGAGGGTTATTTCTCCCAGCACAAGACCCCGGTCTATCAGTAGGGCGGTGTTTCGGTGTTTCGGTGTTTCGGTGTTTCGGTGTTTCGGTGTTTCGGTGTTTCGGTGCTTCGGCAAGAGTGGAAGAATCAGCCGCTCCGCACTGGTCTTCCGCCATTCTCTTACTGAAACACCGAAACACCGAAACACCGAAACACCATCACCCGATCATCAACCGCAGCGCCAGCGCCGCGAGCGCCAGGCCGAAGATTCCATCGATCCAGCCCGCAGCCCGTTCATAGCGTGTGCGCAAGGGGTGCCACTGCAACAACACGACCCACAGCGACCACAGCCCTAGACCCAGGCCCACGATGGTCGCCCAGATGACAAACGGCCACCATGGCGCGTGTTTTCCTGATAGAAACGGTGCACACACCGCTGCCAGAAACAAGGCAACCTTGGGGTTGAACACATTGCATAACAATCCGCGCACGAAGGGCGGATGCCCGTTGGATGCGGCCACCGGCACAGGAAGCCCCCCCCTGCGCCAGGCCACCAGCGCCGCCCGCAACAATCCGTAGGCGAGCCAGAGCAGATAGACCGCCGCCACCCACTGCAAAACCCGCCGCAACGTGGGAAATCGCTCGAACATGACCGCCAGCCCGCCCACTGCCAGTGTCGCATGCAACGCCAGCCCGCTGGCAATCCCGGACGCCATCCGCACCCCGGTCCGCCAACCGTCGTTCAAGGCCGTGCGCGTGAGCAAGAGCATGTCCGGCCCCGGGCTGAATTGCCCCATGACCATCAGACCTGCAAACAGCCACCATTCTCCCATATCCGTCAGTGTTTCTACACGCCCGAGCCTAGCCCGCGAAAACACCGGATGGCAACGAAAAGGGGAGCGCACGCATCTTGCGTGCAACCTTGCGCATCCTGCGCAAGGTTTTGTGCCACTGAGGAGCCGCAGCCTTCCCACATCTGCCGTATTTCCTTGATATCCACAAAGATCGGAACGATTTTGACAATCTGCCCGACCACGCTAGCGTGCGCGGAACTCCGCCCAGCGGCGGCGTGTGAAACATCCCCCATACCCACGCATCCCACCATGAACACGCTTCGCACCTTCACCACCGGCTACGGCACCACCGGACACCTCCACTCGCTGCCCGCGCTCGCCGAACTGGGATTTCCCAAACTCTCCCGCCTCCCGGTTTCCATCCGCATCGTTCTCGAATCCCTGCTCCGCAACAACGACGGACTCAGGATTTCTAACAAAGATATCCAAAACCTCGCCAACTACGACGCCAAATCCCCCGGAGATTATGAAATCCCCTTTGTTGTCGCGCGCATCGTGCTTCAGGATTTCACCGGAGTGCCGCTGCTGGTGGATCTGGCGGCCATGCGTTCCGCCGTTCATGGCATGGGCCGTGACGCAAAATTGATCGAACCGCTCGTGCCCGTCGATCTCGTGGTCGATCACTCGGTGCAGGTCGATTTCGCCGGCTCCGGTGATGCGCTCGATAAAAACCTCGACTTCGAATTCCACCGCAACCGCGAACGCTACGAATTCCTCAAATGGGGTGAACAGGCATTCGATACCTTCAAGGTCGTGCCTCCGGGCATCGGCATCGTCCATCAGGTCAATCTCGAATACCTCGCCAAGTGCGTGCTCTCCGCACCCATTGAAATCTCAAATCTCAAATCTCAAATCTACTACCCCGACACACTGGTCGGTACCGACTCCCACACCACGATGATCAACGGCCTCGGCGTCGTCGGCTGGGGCGTGGGGGGCATC
>CAYWLC010000173.1:0-5882 GCA_964458895.1 uncultured Luteolibacter sp.
AAATGGCCGGGTTGCTGGTGTTTCGGACTTTTACAGAAGAAATGTTGCACGCGCCCTTTGACAAGGGCAAGTTGCAACCAAAACATAATTTCATCATGTTTCTGTCACGCCTTGCGTTGGTCGGCACGACCCTTCTGCTCGCCTCCTGCACCAAACCCGTGTCCGCGCCACCGCCGCTGAAGCCCGACGCCCTCGAAACGGTCTTCACTTTCGACGACCCGGCAGAGGCGTCCATGTGGAAGTCCAACTATGCGAGTCAGATGAAGTTCGCGCCGGTCGAGGTTCCCGGCGGTGGCCACGGGGTCAAACTTTCTTACGATCCGAAATACAATTGGCCGAACTACATGCTCGACCGGCCGAAAGTTGGCGAGGTGGGGGCTCCGCAGGTCAGGCGCTTCTACGAATTGCTCGACTCTGGCGGCTATGACGCGGTGACCTTCACGCTGCGCAACGACTCCGACACCGAGCGCGTGATGGCGGTAAATGACATGACGCCCTTCAAGGTCCCGGCAAAAACCACGAAGCGCTTCGACGTGGCGATTTCTCAACTTGTGCAACGCTCCGGGCAAAAGCCGCAGGATGTCACGCGCTTCGCTCTCACAGGGGTTCCCGATCAGGACGCCTTCGAGGTGACGCTGGAGGATGTTGGGTTTGTGAAAAAGGCGGACAATGCGGAAGCCCTCCGTGCGGGGGTGGCGGCGCGGGCCAAAGCGTTCGCCCGCAAGCAGGATGGCGACCGTTTTGCCATGGGGCTGGAGAGTCCGATGCGGCACGTTTTTCCAGGCACCGAGCGCTACGAACCGCGCTTCGAGACGTCCTACGCGATGAAGGCCGCACGCAACGAGAGCGAGAGTTTCCAAGCCGTGGTGGTGCCATTTGACGGCCCGCTCGAAGAGATCACCTGGGAGATCTCCGACCCCGTCAATCCATCGGGAGACAAGCTGCCAACCTCCGTGCGCGTCGTCGGCTATGTCGAGACCGGCCCGGTGCTCTACGCACTGAACGCCACCGGCGGATGGTATCCCGACCTGCTCCTGGATGAGAAAAGCGTTCCGCGCATCGAACCCGGCACCAACCTCGCGCTCTGGGTGAAAACGCGCGTCCCGGAGTCCGCTGCGCCGGGTCTCTACAAAGGCTCGCTCATCGTGCGGGCGAAAGACGCCAAGCCGCAGACGGTCGGATTTTCGTTAGAGGTCCGGCCGTTCACCCTGCCTCAGACCCCGTCGCTCAAGCAGGCTTATCGCATCAACACCACGGGAATCGACCACGGATTTGCGAAGATCTATCCGCCAGAAAAAGTCGACGAGATGCTCCGTCAGGCCGAGCAGCTCGTCCTTGGGGAATACAAGCTCGATCCCAATGTTTACACCCGCCCGTCGCCGCCCTGGAACTGGGACGCCAAGCGGCTGCGCGAGCTCAAGGCAATGGGCATCACGGGCATCTGCCTCGGATATTTCGACATCAAGCTCCCGGAGGAGGAATTTGCCAGGCGCATTGCGGACATCAAAAAATACCTCAAGGTCGTCGATGAAGCGGGCGTGCGCGATAGGGTCTATTTTTACGGGTTCGACGAGATCCCTTCCGCCAGGCTCCCCGAGTTGTTCGCAACGGCTGGAACATTGAAGCAGCATTTCCCCGACATCCCATTCCTGACGACCGCCACCGCCTACGAATACAACAAAGGCTCGATTCTCCCCGGAGCGGAGGTCGTCGATGGGTGGTGCGCGATCGACTACGCGCTCGCAGACGCCCAGGGGCAGGCGATCAACCGCGAGGCCCTCGCCAAGGGCCGCCACACGTGGTGGTATGTCTGCAACTGCAGCGCGGCCCCCAGCGCCAACGTCAACCTCGAGCAGGAACCCACCGAGCCCCGCATCCTCCTCGGGGCGCTCTCCTACAAATACGGCGTGGACGGCTTCCTTTACTACGCACTCAACAGCTGGGGCAACAACGCCCTGCCCGCCGACACCTCCCGCATCCCCTTCGTGGAATGGAATCCCAACGGCATCACCATGCCCGAGACCTACAACGGCGAGGCCATCCTCTTTGCGGCCGGCAAAGACTCACTCATCCCGACCATCCGCATGGAAATGATGCGCGACGGTCTGGAAGACTACGAATACTACATGCTTGCCGGCAAAAAGACCGGTCTCACGCGCGGTACCCCCGGTGCCGTGCCGAAGAAGATCGCCGACCACCCGCGCATTCACACCACCGACCCCGAGGCGCTCGAAGCCGAGCGCGAACGCCTTGCCCAGGAAATTATCAAACCATGAAACCGCTCCTCCTCTGCCTCTCCGCAGCCCTTCTCGGAGTCCTGCCCGCCCGCGCCGGAATCGACCTCGACCCCGCCCGCCAATACACGCTGCGCCTCCAACTCCCCGGCTACATCCGCCTCCTCAACCTCGGAGAAATCCAGGTCTTCTCGGGGAACGAGAACATCGCCCTGCGCGGCCAGGCAAAGATGTCCAGCCAAGTGGATCCCAAATACAACGCCTCAAAGCTCATCAACGGCCTCACCATCGGCAGCTCCAAGGACCCGCAGGACGACCTCGCCCACGGAATCTGGGAAACCAAACCCTGGGCCGAAATCCGCCTCCCCGCCGCACCGCGCATCGACAAAATCGTCGTCTGGAACCGTGCCCCGGACAGCGGGGACTGCCACAGCTACCTCCTCCCGTTCGAACTGATCCTCCTTGATGACAAAGGCCAAACCGTTTGGAAACAGCTCGTCCGCAAGGGCCGCATCCAAACCCGGCCGGAGACGGTGCGCGGCGACACGAGGTTCCAGAAGTTTGAAGTTCCGGTCACCCCATGAATCGGAATGCCCGTTCCCAATCACAGGTTCGGTAACAGTTTAACCCAAGAGGTCATTTTCAGCTCCACGCCGAAGGGGAAGCCATCGGGCTAAACTGTTACCCCCGCATGTAATCCCGAAATTAATACAATGTTTCACACATGCCAGAAGTTGTCTGCACGCATTGGCGAGTTGTCCGAGTTTCGCTTTCGCGACAAGCTCCCGATTGTCCCTGGCAGCCCGAAGGCGGCCGTACGATCATTGTTCCGTTTGTCCGTCGACAATGTCATGATTGACGCTGTGAAGAAGGCAGAGGATCACAACGCGATCATCGTCCGTGTCCACGAGTTCACTGGCGCGCGCTGCTCTGTGGAGCTGACGAGCGACGCTCCTATTCAGTGGTGGAAGGAGTGCGATTTGATGGAACGTCCGACGGGGGAACATGTTGAGAACAAGGTCATCAGCTTCGACATCAAACCCTATGAGATCAGGACATTCCTGGTCGGATGATCGACTTTCAAATCATCAGATTTTTCAAGGTATGCTGAAAGCAGATCCGAGACCGAACGAGAATAAAACGATGAAGATTTTCTATCAATCACCCGCAAAGGAATATCTGGACGGTCTCCCGATCGGCACCGGGAGACTCGCAGCCATGGTTCTTGGAACGACCAAACGCGACCGCCTTGCGCTCAACCACGAATGGCTATGGCGAGGTGTGAACCGCGACCGCGATACGGAAGATCGATCTGCCGCGCTTCCGGAAGTGCGGAGGCTCCTGTTTGCGGGAGATTACGCCAAGGGCTCGCGCGCGGCCAATGACGCGTTCTCCGGTGACGGCGGCACCTCCGGCCGCAAAGTCCGTGTGGACTCGTATCAGCCGCTGGGAGATTTGCATCTGGAGTTCAACCACCGCGCCGCAAGCGAATACCGGCGGGAGTTGGACCTCAAAACCGGGATGGCAACGGTCGCCTACTCGACGATCTGGGACGACAACGCCGGTGCGGCACTCTCCTTCAAACGCGAATACCTCGCACATCTTCCCGATGACCGGATTCTCGTTCGCGTGACCTGTGATGGCCGGGCGTTCGACGGTGCCGCCTGGCTCGACCGGATCATCGATCCCGGATGCACTCTTGCCTTTCAGACCACCGAAAACGGGCTGCTGATGGACGGGGCTTTTGATGGCGGCGTGGGGTTCCGGGTTTCCGCGGGATTCTGGACGGACGGCCGTGCTGCGGTTGCTGCCGACGGGCGCAAACTGATCTTTACCGGGGCGCGGGAAGTTGTTTTTTCCGTCAATGCGGGAGTTTCGGCATTTGGCCGTCAGGCTTCCGAAGAGGGCGCGCTTCCTCAATTCCCAAGCCGTCCGGATTGGGATTCCCTCCTGCGCTCGCATGCTGCCGCGCGGGCATCGGCGCTCGGCGAAATGAAGCTGGAGCTGCCTCCGGACGCGGCGGACTCTTTACCGACGGACGAGCGCCTTCGCCGCGCGCGGGCGGGAGCATCCGATCCGGGGCTGGCGCTCCTCTATTTTGAGTTTGCGCGCCACCTGCTGGTGGCATCCTCGGCCACGGCCTCGCTGCCGGCCAATCTCCAGGGGAAATGGAACGAGGACGTCAGCGCTCCATGGGAGAGCGACTACCACCACGACATCAACCTGCAAATGAACTACTGGATCGCGGAACCAGCGGGCCTCCAGAAACACGCGGAACTGCTTTTCCAGCACATCGAGCGATTGGTTCCCCACGCCAAAAAAGTCGCCCGCGATCTGTATGGATGCCGGGGTGTCTGCTTCCCCTTGCAGACCGACGCGTGGGGAATAGCGACGCCGGAGTCGTATGGCTGGGACGTCTGGATCGGTGCGGCCTCATGGCTCGCACAACACCTCTGGTGGCATTACGAGTTCGGGGGAAATGCCGGGTTTCTCAAGAACCGCGCGTATCCGTTCTTCAAAGAGGTGGCTGCATTTTACGAGGACTACCTCGTGGAGGATGCTCATGGGTTCCTGCAGATCGCTCCCTCCCAGTCACCCGAAAACCGATTTATCGGCGGAGGTGATCTGCCAGTCAGCATCGGGGTTTCCTCGACGATGGACGTCCTGCTGGCCCGCGACGCCCTGCGCTACGCCGCCAGCTCCGCGAAGATTCTCGGAGTCGATCCCGCCGCGCAGGAACGCTGGGCGGCACTCTCCGCAAAGCTCCCTGCGCTCAAGGTCGGAAAGCACGGACAACTCCAAGAATGGAACGAAGACTTCGATGAGGTCGAGCCCGAACACCGGCATTTTTCCCACCTGATCGGCGTTCACCCGGGCGACCAGATCGACCCCGGGCTCACCCCGGAATTGTGGAAAGCGGCGGAGGTCGGCTTCGACCGAAGGATGGCTGCGGGCGGCGGCGGAACCGGTTGGAGCCGGGCATGGGCGGCCTGTTTCTCCGCGCGGTTCGGCCGCGCCGCCGAAGCCTGGGAGCACCTCAGCCGGCTCATCCTCGATTCCTCCACCGACACCCTGCTCGATCTCTGCTCACCGGGGGTTTTTGAGATTGATGGCAACTTTGGCGGAGCTGCCGCCGTTGTGGAAATGCTCCTGCAAAGCTACCACGGCGAGCTCCATTTCCTGCCAGCCCTTCCCGATGCGTGGCCCGAGGGGAAATTCACCGGCATGCGCGCGCGGGGCGGCCGGACTGTCGATCTGGAATGGAGTCAGGGCCGTCTGCTCCGCGCGCAGATCCATGCGGCACATGCAGGCCCATGCGTCATCAGCCACGCCACCGGAGAGTGGGTGGTGTCGAACGCATCTGGAGACCCCGTCCCGTTCGTCCGCGAGGCACATCGGATCTCATTCGAAATGAGAGCAGGCGAAACTTACATTATTGAGTAGCTGCTTGCGGGTGAAACTGACGGGCGAGCGCCCGCGACACCCGAAAAACAATTTCAATCCCGGCGTTCCCGCATTCATCACAACTCGTAACGCCCAAGACGCAACATCCCCTACGCAGATTTGCCTGAACGGCGACTGGGAGTTTGAATTGAACCTATAATCCGCAGTTGGGATTGCGGATGAGAAGCGCAAGTGCTGATAATT
>CAYWLC010000174.1:0-5867 GCA_964458895.1 uncultured Luteolibacter sp.
GACAAAATCAGTTACCTCCTGTTTGGCTGCATCCTCAAGGACGGCCTCGTGGGCTTCCAGATTGGCGTGTATGTCACCGAATAAAGCGATCCGCATGGAAAAACAGAGAATGTTCCGGGGCAGTTTGGCGCTTCGGTCGGGACTGTCGAGGCTAAACCTGCGGGTAATGTGTGCGGTCGGAGGTTTGAAAAACTGTGAAAAGGGGGGGTGCCTGCCGGAAGAGCTTGCCCTACGTGGCTAAGACTTGAGTCGGTCTAGAGCGTTTTAAATAATTGTGTAGCCATTTAGGGGAGTCCGTGGTAGATGTTGCGCATGGCGACACTCTCCTTGGATTTGCGAGAAAGAATCGTGGCTTCCTATGACAACGAGGAAGGCACGCGGGATCAGATCGCCCGGCGTTATCGAGTATCGCTGGGCATGGTCAAAAAGCTACTCCAGCAACGCCGCCGCACCGGCGACATTGGCTCACTTCATCACCACAGCGGACGCAAACCTGTCATCCTGGCCACGCACCGGCAAGCCATGCGGGCAGCCTTAAGCCGCAAGCCTGATCTAACGTTGGCGGAACTGCGTGATGCCGTGGGGTTGACTTGCACGCTTCCGGCCATCCATTACGTGCTGGCGGACATGGGATTGACATATAAAAAAAGACGCTCCGTGCCAGCGAGCAGGATCGCCCCGACATCCTCAAGGCCCGCAAGAAGTGGCGGAGGTTCCAAAGGGGACTCGATCCGCAGCGTCTCGTCTTCATCGATGAGAGCGGGGCGAAAACCAACATGACGCGGCTGCGCGGACGATCCCGCCGTGGTCAGCGCGTGCATGCCAGCGCGCCGTGCGGCCACTGGCGCACCACCACCATGATTTCCTCCATCCGACCGGATGGTTCAACAGCTTGCATGACCATCGAAGTCGCGACGGACACCGAAGTGTTCCGCACCTATGTGGATGCGGTGCTTTGTCCATCGCTCAAGCCTGGCGATATCGTCATCATGGACAACCTCAGTCCGCACAAGAGTCCTCCTACCTTGGAACTCATCACAAGGCTCGGAGCCGATGTGATGTTCCTGCCGCCCTACTCGCCTGACCTCAATCCGATTGAGAAGATGTGGAGTAAGCTCAAGGCGGACTTGCGCAGAGCCGAGGCACGAACACCCGATGAGTTGGAGTGTGCCATTGGGGCGGCCCTGGAAAAAGTCACCACCAACGACGCCTGCGGTTGGTTTGTCTCATGCGGCTATAGTTTTATTTAAAACGCTCTAAAATCAAAATTCGTGAACATCAGTTGTGAAACCATTTGTCCGGCCCGGGCGGTGGCGGCAAGGCTTTGTTGAGAAACCGATCCTGCTCAGGGATGGCGAGGGTGTTTTCCAAGGATGCGATGGCGGCGGCCACACCGTAAACCGGGAAGCGTTCGCTGGTACGCCGCCAGTGGTTGCACAAGACATCGTAGGCTTTTGCCGGAGTCCCGAACAACTCGACGGCGCGCGCGGCCGTGTCCATGGACGGGTTTTCACGGGCTTCCAGCACCAGCAGCAGGACTGTTAGAGTGGGTGTGCGGTTTTGCAAGGACTCCGCAAAAAGCGCGCGCAACAAGGCCAGGGCCTCCATTTCGCGGCCCTCGACGCGGGCCATCGCGTAAACGCGGAAGCGGCGGACGTAACCCGGCGCCTTGCCGGTGGCGGCGGCATCCTGATAGGCATTGGCGGCCGCGGCGAAGGTCTCGTTGTAATTTCCAAACGCGCTGAATTTGTTAGGATCGGAAAGCATGAAGCCCATGTCCGCGTGAAGTGTCCAATCGTCGGGATTGTTGCGGATGCCGCGCTCAAGAAACGCGCGGCCCTTCAGGATCGACGCGCGCCACGCCTCACGCCGGCGCATGGGCGGGAGCTCGGAGCCGTTGACGTAATAGGACGCGGTGTTGTAGGCCATGTGCCAGAAACCCGTGTCCCAGTAATAACGGGTGTGCGGGGCGAGATCAACGATGGTGTCGAACGCATCGGCCAGATCATCCCAATTCCTCTCGGTGAAATAGGTGAAGGCGCGCAGGTTGAGGAACGTGGCCACCAAGGTGCGCAGGCCGCCAAGGGCCACCGCGGCCTTGGTTTGGTCGATTTTTTCCATGGTGCCGATCTGGAGTTTGGGTGGCAGGAGCCGTGCGTCCTGAAGTTCGCGGGTGAGTGCGGCCTCGAAGGGCATGCGGGCGGCGCCGAAGACCGGCAGCGCGATGCCTAGGATCACGGATTTTTGCCAGAGTTTCACGGTGTTAGAATTCCTTGTCGGAAAAGATGAACCACGACGCGAGGGTGAAGAACAACGCGTAATAGACCGCCACCAGCGTCAGTTTCCCCAAAAACAACACCGGCATGGCCTGGGTTTCGATGATCGCGTCGGTCACGTTGAACAGCTGGAAATCCGGCAGCACCAGCGAGAACAACAAGGATACGCCTTTTGCGATCATGCCCTCTCCGGCCTGGCCGCCTTGGAGATAGACGTCCCGGGCGTCGGCCTGGAAGTAGCCGATGAAATAGATCATGAAGCTCACGATGGTGGTGAACAGCGTGCTGGTGGAGAAGGTGGAGATGAACAAGGCCAGCGAGGCCATGATCGATGCCCGCAGGAATACCGCCCACACCGCTCCCTGCAACGCCCAGTTGGGACCGTTGGCGAGGGTGTCGCGGCGCAGCGAGTCGATTTCATTCTGCGGCCAACCCATCTTGGTGGCCATCTCCACCTGTTCGCTCACCACCATCGCCGTGCGGAAATACAGCACGACAGTCATGAACAGGTCCATCAGCGCGAGCGACACGAAGATGAGCAGCAGCACTCCTAACAACTTGCCCGCTAGATAATCGAAGCGCGGCACGGGCTTGGCGAGGATGGTGTAGAGCGTGCGGTCCTCCACATCCTTGGGGATGAGCAGGGCGGTGGCCACGACCGAAAGCACCACTGAAAAGATATACATCGGCCCGAACGACCAGCTTTTGATTTGGGTGAGCACGTTGGAGCCGACCGATTCCGGGCCTTCGTGCTGCACAAGGTTGAAGAAATTGCTGGCGATGAGGATGACGGCGAAGATCGCCAGGAAATAAAACACCTTCATGCGCACCAGTTGGGTGAAGGCATGGGTGGCGATGATCAGGATGCGCCCGGTGTGCGAACCCTGCGACGGAGTGTGGCTGGCGGGGCTCATCGTTTTTCTTCGCTGCTGATTTCACGCAGGAACAAGCGCTCCAGCGTGGTGCGGGGTTTGCCGGTGCGCACGATGGATGCGCCGGCGTAGGTCTTCACCAGCATGGTGATCTGATCCAGCAACACCGGCCCGGCGTTGCGCAGGATGATCTCCGTCTGGTCCTCAATGGAGATGAGATCCTCCAGCCGCCCTTCGCGGATCATCCGGCCCTGGAAAATGATGCCCACCTGATCGCAAACCTCCTGCACCTGCTCTAACAGGTGAGAGCAGAGGAACACCGTGATGCCGCGTTCGCGGAGCTTGAGGATCAGGTCCCGGATCTGCCGCGATCCCACCGGGTCCACCCCGGCGGTCGGTTCGTCGAGGATCACCAGGCGCGGCTCCTGGATCAGCGCTTGGGCCAGCCCGATGCGCTGGAGCATGCCCTTGGAATAACCGCCGATGCGGCGGCCGCGCGCTTCTGTTAGATCGACCAATGCCAGCAGTTCGTCCACGCGTGCGGCCAGCGCCCTGCCTCCGAGGCCGCAGAGTTTGCCGTAGAACATGAGGGTTTCCGCGCCGCTGAGGTGTTTGTAAAAATAGGGATTTTCCGGCAGGAAGCCGACGTCGTTGCGGGAATCCACCTTGAGGGAATCCTTGCCGAAAATCGCACACTGACCGCTGGTGGGGGCCACCAGGCCGAGCAGGGCTTTCATGGTGGTGGATTTTCCTGATCCGTTAGGGCCGATCAGGCCGTACACCTCGCCGGGCATGATCCGGATCGAGACACCATCGACCGCACGCAAGGGTTTACGGCGGAAGGACGTTTTGAAGTCCTTCACCAGATCACGGATTTCAACAGCGGGGGTGGGGTCAGCCATCGGCAGGGGAAGTTTGATCCGTCACGACTCGAGAGGCAACGGACAAATTCCCGAATTTCAATGATTGAGATTCAACTTTTTGAGTTTGGGTTCGATGACGATCCGGCAGTATCCGTTTTTCGATTTGTTTTGGAAATAATAGTCCTGGTGGTACTCGGGACCCGGATAGAAATCGGTGGCCTTGGTGATCTCGGTGACCACCGGATCCTCGTATTTCGCCGTGAGCGCGGCTTTGGCGGACTCTGCGGCCTTTTTCTGAGCCTCGGAATGATAGAAAATCGCCGACCGGTACTGCGTGCCCTCGTCACCGCCCTGACGGTTGAGCGTGGTGGGGTCGTGCAGTTTCCAGAACCAGATGAGCAGTTTCTCAAAGGATGTTTTCTTGGGATCGAAGACCACTTGCACCACCTCGGCGTGGCCGGTGTCGCCACGGCAAACCTGCTCGTACGTCGGGTTTTTCACCGAGCCGCCCATGAAGCCCGAGGTTGCGGAATAGACCCCCTCGACCTGACGAAAGGCGGCCTCGATGCACCAGTAACAACCGCCGCCAAAGGTGGCGACTTCGGCTCCGGCGGGAATCTCGGGCATTTTGGCGGCTTGATCGGACATGGCTTTTTTTTGAGCGTCGCAGGTGGCCAGCATTGGCAGGATCGCGCAGATGGCTAGTACGAGGCGTTTCATGGTGATAAGCATTCGGGTGCGGGCCAATGTTCCACCGATCCTGCGGTCCATCAAGGGCCGAAAATTCTTCCATCCGGCAGGGTCCCTGGTCCTTTCTACCACTCGATGCCCACCCCTTCTTCGGGCAGCAGGATTTGTTCACTGATACCGCAGCGGTCGGCTTCGGCCAGCAGACGGTTGACGGGTTCCTCGGTCGGTTCGTTTCCTAACAGAAAAGTGCCGTAATGCATCGGGATGAGCAGCTTGGCTCCGAGATCGATGAAGGCGCGCACGGCTTCCTCCGGGTTCATGTGGACGTCGCGTCCGCTGGGCGACTCGTAGGCGCCGATGGGCATGAGCGCGACGTCGATGTCATGGCGTCTGCCGATTTCGGTGAAGCCATCGAAGTAGGCGCTGTCACCGCAGTGAAACACGCTTTTGCCGCCAGCCCGCACGATGTAACCGCCATAATCGCGGTGGGTGTCGTGCAGGAAGCGCGCGCCCCAATGATGGGACGGCGTGTGGATGATTTCTAACTGATCGAATCTCAGCTCATCCCACACCCGCATCTCATGGGTGGCCGGAAAGCCGAGCCGTTTGACCAGCGACTTGCTGCCCTGCGGGACCACAATGCCCTCGCGCGCCTGGAGAATCCTCAGGCTCGGTTTGTGCAGGTGGTCGAAATGCGCGTGGGTCACCAGCACCAGATCGACTTCCGGCAGGCCGTGCAGATCGAGGCCGGGTTTGCGCTGGCGTTTGACCGGGCCGTGCCACTTCGCCCAGTTAGGGTCCACTATCACCGAGTGCCCGGCGAATTGCAGGAAAAACGACGCATGGCCGATCCAGGTGATGCGCACGGTGTCGGCATCGGGCGGGGCGAGCACGGGTTCGAGGATGCAGCCCTCGCGGCGGCGGAACATCCCGGGCACGATGTGGTGGCGCAGAAACCGCAGATTGCGCACGGGCCATCCTTTCTGCGGCAGAAGACCGGAGTAACGGGTGGATGCTTTCGCAGATCGTTTGGGTGGGACGGACTTCACAGTTTGGGCGCGCTCCAAGAATTCCGCACATGCGTTGCATCGATCATGCCATGTTGCAAGGCATTCCCTCGAGGATCGCTGGCGGATGTGATCCGTCTCCCATGCCTTCCGGCTTGC
>CAYWLC010000175.1:0-5833 GCA_964458895.1 uncultured Luteolibacter sp.
GCCGCGCGGGGGTACTCGTCCTATGGCAACCAGATCGGACTCGCCACCGGCCAGGTGGCGGAAATCTATCACCCCGGCTATGTCGCCAAGCGATTGGAAATCGGCGCGGTCGTCGCGGCGGCCCCGCGCTCCCAGGTTTTCCGCGGCACTCCGTCACCCGGCGATGTGATTCTGCTCATCGGCGGGCGCACCGGCCGCGATGGGGTTGGCGGTGCCACCGGCTCCTCCAAGGAACACACCGATACCGCCTTGGAAAACTCCGCCGAGGTCCAGAAGGGCGACGCCCCCACCGAACGCAAGATCCAACGGCTATTCCGCAACCCGCAACTCACCCGAAAAATCAAAGTCTGCAATGACTTCGGTGCCGGCGGCGTCTCGGTCGCCATCGGCGAAATCGCCCCGTCGCTCGAAATCAACCTCGATGCCGTGCCCAAAAAATACGACGGCCTCGATGGCACCGAACTCGCCATTTCCGAATCCCAGGAACGCATGGCCGTGTGTGTCGGAGCGCGGGAAATCGACTACTTCATCGCCGAGGCCGACAAGGAAAACCTCGAATGCGTGCATGTCGCCAACGTCACCGACAGCGGTCGCCTGGTCATGACCTGGCGCGGCAAAACCATCGTCAATCTCTCGCGCGCCTTCCTCAACACCAACGGCGTCCAACAATCCATTGATATCCATGTAAGCGGTGCGGACGTCTCGGGCCTGCGCAACGCCAACAAAGCAGGCTTGCCCGTGCTATCTTGCTCCCCCTTGACAGACAGCGTAACATATCCACATGAAAACCAACCGAATCTACTTGAACAATGCCCACAAGACATCTTGCGACAAAGCCTTGGCTCTGGCGGAGAAAGAACGGAAGATGTCCTACGAAGAGTGCATCGAGCAAACGAAAAATCTGGCATCCCGGTCCCAACGACCACAGTCGGACGACACGAACTCCACCGCGCCTTACGCACCGTTGAAGAGCAGCAAATTCGACGCTGCCTGAGTGATCTCTTCCTTGATCCAAACCAGTTCAACAATCACTGGCGCGGATCTGGATCGCTTGGCGGCGCGGAGCAGAAGGTTTACCCCGAACGCGATGGCCTTCATTTCGTCAAGGCCAACAATGGCAGTTACCACGGGCACTGGCTCCAATACTTCAAGCGCCTCCACTTGCACCGGATTCTTTTCCCGGACACAGCATACTCCTTCATCGGGTTCATCGATGACGGCGGCACCCTTGCCGTGATTGTCAAACAGCAAACCGTCCGGGCTCTGACTTCTGCGGACGGACAGCCAGTTGGAGCCACCCGCGCTCAAGTCGAAACATTCATGTCAAAACTGGGTGCTTTCCGTTTCCGCAACGATGACTACTACCTTCCTAGCGAAGACCTGTTTATCGAGGATTTGCACGATGAAAACGTCATCCTCGGCACGGATGGCGAAACCCTGCGTTTTATCGATCCTGTTATCTATCAACGTCCACCCGACTTGCCGGTCCCGAGGAATCACACGCTCGAGGCCCACCTGCAATCCCTCAACATCGCCTCACAGAAAGGCCTGGGCGAGATGTTCGACGGCTCGGTGGGCGCGGGCACCGTGCTGTGGCCATTCGGCGGAAAACACCAGCTCACCCCGCCGGATGCGATGGTGGCCAAACTGCCTTTGTTAGATGGCGACACCGACGTCTGCACCTACATGAGCTGGGGGTTCGATCCCTATCTCTCAGAAACCTCCCCGTTCCATGGCGCGGTTTATGCCGTCACGGAATCCGTCTGCAAGGCGGTTGCGGCAGGCGCGCGTCTGGGCGACATCCGCCTCACGCTCCAGGAATATTTCCCCAAGCCCGGCAGTGATCCCAAACGCTGGGGACCGCCCTTCGCTGCTCTGTTAGGTGCCTTCCACGCCCAGCACTCGTTGCGCCTCGCGGCCATCGGCGGCAAGGATTCGATGTCCGGCTCGTTCAATGATCTCGACGTCCCGCCCACCCTGGTTTCCTTCGCGCTGGCACCGGGAAAAGCCAGCCTCGCCCTCAGCCCGGAGTTCAAGAAAACCGGCTCCACCATCTCGCTGGTCGAAGTCCCGCGCGATGCCGACCAGCTCCCGGACTTTGATGTTCTCAAACAAACCGCCAGCCTGCTTTACCAACTCAACACCGAGGGCAAACTGCTCTCGCTCCATCACATCGGCGCGGCAGGTCTCGCCGCCGCCCTGGCCAAAATGGCCTTCGGCAATGACATCGGATTCGCTTCGTCCGGATCCTTCAATCCGGATTCCGGTCTCTATGGGGAACGCCACTTCTCGTTTTTGCTAGAACACACCGCTCCCCTGCCCGACTCGCTCCGGTCCCATGCCATCGGGCACACCATTCCGGAGCCCGTGCTTGTGCTTGGCGGAGAAACCCACAATCTAACAGTCCTGCGGGCCGCATGGACGTCCATCCTGGAACCGGTCTATCCGACGAGTGCGGACTGCGGAGAACCGAATGGAAGACAGCCGTCCCGGCTGTCACCTCTTCGTATTCAGCAATACCCAATCCGAAAGCCAAACTGCAAAATCGCCAAGCCCCGGGTTTGCATTCCCGCCTTCCCCGGCACCAACAGCGAATACGACTCGGCCAAGGCGTTCCGCGAGGCTGGGGCCGAGGCCGGCATCCTGGTCTTCCGCAATCTCACCACCCGCCACATCGAGGAATCTCTAACAGCTATCGCCGGGCAGATCCGCCGCTCGCAGATCCTCATGTTCCCGGGCGGTTTCAGTGCCGGCGACGAACCCGATGGTTCCGCCAAATTCATCGCCACCATCATCCGCAGCCCACGTGTGGCGGACGCCATCATGGATCTGCTGACCCACCGCGACGGCCTCATCCTCGGCGTCTGCAACGGCTTCCAAGCCCTGATCAAGACGGGCCTCGTGCCCTATGGGAGCATAGTGGATAGCAGATCGTGGATCGGGGATGGAAAGCGCACCAGCGCGGAGCACCCATCATCTGCCATCCACAATCCACAATCCACAATCGCCGACCCCGCGCTCGCACCGACACTCGTCCACAACGACATCGCCCGCCACGTTTCCTGTTATACCCACACGCGCGTGGTCAGCACCTTGTCGCCATGGCTGTCTAACACCCAAGCGGGCGACATCCACACGGTGCCAATATCCCATGGCGAGGGCAAGTTCTTCGCCAGTGACGAGGTCATCGCCGGGCTTGCGGCCAATGGCCAGATCACCACGCAATACTGCGATTCCGCAGGAGTCCCCTCGATGGACATCGCGGTCAATCCTAACGGATCTTTGGGTGCCATTGAAGGCATCACCTCGCCCTGTGGACGGGTCTTCGGGAAAATGGCCCACTCGGAACGCGCCGGAACACAGGTCGCCAAGAACATCCCCGGCAACAAACACCAGCCGATCTTCGCCGCGGGAGTGGCCTATTTCGCCTGAAATTTAATGCTTCGAATTTAGTGCTTGGAATGCCTGCTTCGGCGCAGAGGCGCCGCCTACCCTGCTAATAACGGCTTTGGCCAACAGCGGACGCAGGTCGGATCTCACCGGCCTGAGAGAAAGATGAATCCCTGAGGTCTTATCCCCATTGTGATGCAAGGTCAGCAAGGTTTGGCGCGCGTCCACTTCCGCGCTGTGGATCTCCTGCCAAATGACCAAATGCATGCGGGAGGAGGGACGGAAAAATGGGAAGATCTCCATTCCAATGGGTGTTAGAATTAGATAGGCATGGCGCGTCAGTCGCACCGCGAGGCGTGCGGCGACGGCCGCGAGAGCAAACGGTGCCAGTGCCCACAGCGCATGTGGCACCTGCGGGTTGACGTCACGGTAGATCGATGTGGCGGCGAGAGTGAAGGCCACAGCCGTCAGCACGGCGGATGCCAGCCAGAACAAGACGGCCTGCCCGGAGCGGGTGAAGCGCAGTTCCTTTGCGGGTGCTTTCACGCCGCTGGCCACGGATGGGGTGGATGTCCGCTGCTCCCGCGTCTCATCCAGATCCACCAGTTCCTCGCCGGAGTGATTCCGCCGCCAATGATTGATCAGCAACACCAGCATCAGTCCAAGGATTGCAAACGAGGCTTCCAGAAAAAACGGAGTGGTGGCCACCCCGACCATGAAGCCGATCCAATCACCCAGTACCCCGGGAATGTAGTGCCAGCCAATCAGCACCCCACTTACCAGAACTGCGATCAACAACAGAATGCCCGCCGCCACCACAATCTGTCTCCTGGGGTTTTCGTCTATCGTCTGTTTCATGTCCGCCGCCACACTATCCCGGAATTCCGCGCTATGCCAGCATCGGCTTCATCCAAGACATCATCATGGCTTTCAAACTCGCACGTGCTTTGCAATTTACAAGGCGCGGCGGATTGAGCACCCTCGCTCGCATGACCCGGCTCTGGTGCAACGGCCAATGGATGGACCCTAACGATTTTCCCGCATCCCACACGGATCGTGGCCTTACCCTCGGGCTTGGCTTGTTTGAGACAATTCTGGCCGTGGACGGCACGTCGGTGTTCGTCGATGAGCATTTTGCACGGCTGCGTGCGAGCTGTGAGCGCCTCCGCTGGCGCACCTCCTTACCGGATCGTGCCGATGACCTGCGTGAACTCCTCGAAAGCAACGATCTCACCACGGGTCGCGCCCGCATCCGCGTTTCCGTCTCTGCCGGTGGCGGCACGGCGCACAGCGTTTTATTAGGCGCGGATCATGTCGTCTGGATGCATGCCACGCGAGCCTGCACGCCGCCACCCATCACCACCGCGCTGCTCTCACCCTTTGTCAAAAACGAGCGCTCGGCCGTCGCCGGTTTAAAATGCTCGTCGTATGCCGAAAACATCCTGGCCTTGGACCACGCCAACCGCATGGGCTTTGAGGAAACCGTGTTTCTCAACACCGCAGGCCATGTCTGCGAGGCCGCCACCGCCAATGTGTTCCTCGTCAAGGACGGACAAATCCTCACTCCATCCCTCGACTCCGGCTGCCTGCCGGGAATCACCCGCGATACGGTCATTCAATTCGCCGCCCATGCCAATATACCCTGCCAAACCCGCACCCTGTCCGCGGACGACCTGGCCAGTGCCGACGAATTATTTCTAACATCATCCATCCGCGGCGTCATGGGCATCTCCCGTTTCGGAGAAAGAAATCTGCCTGATGACACCATCACGCGCATGCTGCGCGAGACATGGGATCAGTGCCTGAAACACAAGATCACCGCCGCATCCCGCTTTTGCCATTGATGATGGCTGGATTTTCCGGCAGCCTGCCCCCGTCCAACCAAACCACACGACCATGTCACGTCACGTCACACTCTTCACCGGCCAATGGGCCGACCTCCCGCTCGAAAAACTCGCGCCGCTTGCCTACGAAATGGGCTATGACGGCCTCGAACTCGCCTGCTGGGGCGATCACTTCGATGTCGATGCCGCGGCCACCAGCAAGTCCTATGTGAAGGAAAAATGGGAACTGCTTTCCGACCACGGGCTCACCTGTTACGCGGTTTCCAACCACCTTGTCGGCCAAGCCGTCTGCGACCTCATCGACGAACGCCACAAGTGCATCCTCCCGCCCGATGTCTGGGGCGATGGCGAACCCGAAGCCGTGCGCAAACGCGCCGCCAAAAAAATGATCACCACCGCCAAAGCCGCACGCGCGTTCTTCAACGCCAAGCCGGATCGCAATGGCAGCGATGATTTCCCCGCCGTGGTCAATGGCTTCACCGGCTCGTCCATCTGGCATTCGATCTATGCCTTCCCGCCCACCACTCAGGAATATTATGACAAGGGCTTCAAGGATTTCGCCAAACGCTGGCTGCCCATCCTCGACGCGTTCGACAAGG
>CAYWLC010000176.1:0-5137 GCA_964458895.1 uncultured Luteolibacter sp.
CGCCGGTGCGGGTTTTCATCAGTTTGCGGTCCTCGCCGAGGATGGAGCCGAAGGCGACATGTTGGAAATCTCCGGTTTTGCCCCAGCGTGCGGCGGCCTCGAAGATCTGGCGGAAATGGAGTTGCTGGGGCACGCCGACGACGTACCAGATGCGGTCCGCCTTCCATTCATCGATACGGAACTGGAGGGTGGCGAGGTCGGTGGTGGCGTAGAGGAATCCGCCGTCGGCCTTGCGGATGATGGCGGGGTTGTCGTCCCAACCGTGCTCACGGTGGACCCTGAAGGGATCGTCATCGGGATTTTGGGTGCCGTCGGAAAAGATGCAGACCGCGCCATTGCTCTCACGCGCGATGCCTTTTGATAGAAACTCGTCGACCAGTCCGGCAAGGCGGTCGTTGTAATAACTTTCTCCCAGCCAGTGGTCGAAGCGGACATCGAGCATGTCGTAGATTTTTTGCAGCCCGCGTTTCGAGACCTCGATGCAGCTCCGCCATATTGTTAGATTCTCCGGGTCGCCTGCCTGGAGTCTGACCAGTTCGTTCTTGCAGGTTTCGAGCACGGCGGGGTCGGCCTTGGTAGCGGCGTTGACCTCGCGATAGACGCGCAGCAGTTCCGGGATGGGGTCGTTTTCGAGAGCGTCCTGATCTAACAGAGTTTTCCAACCATGGAGGATCATGCCGAACTGGGTGCCCCAGTCGCCGATGTGGTTGTCGGCGATGACGGAGAAGCCGAGGAAGCGGGCGATGCGGCAGAGCGAGTCGCCGATGATGGTTGAGCGGATGTGGCCGACGTGCATGGGTTTGGCCACGTTGGGAGCGGAGAAATCGACGACCACGGTTTTGTCCTGGCCGATGTTGGGCACACCGAGGCGCGGGTCGCGCAGGAGGGTGACGGCGTGGGAGGCGTAGGCCGGCGGGAGGATGCGGAAATTGATGAACCCCGGGCCTGCGATATCGGCGGTGGCGAGACCATCGAGATCAAGGTGCTTGATGATATCCTGAGCGAGGGCGCGTGGGTTGGACTTGCGTTGTTTCGCGAGGACCATGGCGGCATTCGTCTGATAGTCGCCGAAGCGCAGGTCCGCGGCGGCGGTGACGGCGGCGGGTGCGGGTTCGCCGAGTGTGTCGGTCAGGGCGGATGCGAGGCGGGATTCGAGTTGTTGGAGGAGCGTCATGGAGGGCGGGCGAGGACCTGATAGATTCAGATGCCGGGAGGGGTCTTACGCGTGGGCTTGGCATCGAGAACGGCCAAGATATCCTCACGGGTCGCGGCGGCGGCGAGTTCGCGGCGGATTGCGGCGTTGGTGAAGAGTTTGGCGATGGCAGAGAGCGTGCGCAGGTGCAGTTGATAGTTTTGTTGGGGGACGATGAAGAGGATGATGAAATGGACCGGCTCGTGGTCGATGGAATCGAAGTTGATGCCATTTTTCGAGAGGCCCAGGATGACGATGACGCGTTCTATTCTATCAGAAAACGCATGGGGGATGGCCACCCCCGAACCGATGCCGGTGCTGAGTCGTTCCTCGCGGGCTTTGAGAGCCTCAAGGATTGGGGCGTGCAGGTCCGCGGGCAATTGTTTGCAATCCATCAGGTGGGCCACCAGTTCCACAATCGCAGGCCAGTGCTCCCCGGCCTTCATGTCGAGGATGATTTGGTCCGCACTGAGCAATTTCGCCAGCTTCATAAAACGTGGAACGGTGCCGCAAATGCCTGCGGCGAGGGCGAGTCGTTAATGTCGGGATGCCTTGTTGGCAAGCCGATTCCCACAATTAGGAAAAGGCAACGCCGCAGGAAGAGTGAGTGATGCCGGGGTAGGAGCCGTCGGATTTCGTGCGGCGCAGGCGTTCGACCTCGCGTTTCACCAAGTCAGCGGCGATACGGGCCTCCTCGAGAGTGTTTAGAATAGAAAAGCTGAAGCGCAGGCTGCTGCGGCCACGGGTTCCATCGAGGCCCATCGCCAATTGCACATGGGACGGGCGGATTTTGCCGGCCATGCAGGCGGAACCCGCTGAGCATTCGATGCCCGCGTGGTCGAGCCACTGGATTAACTCGACGGCCTCGCAACCCTCGAAGGAGAGGTGGCTTGTGTTCGGCAGGCGCAGGGCGGGGTTGCCGTTGATGGCCACACCCGGCAACTCGGCGAGCAGGGTGTTTTCAAACAAATCGCGCAAGATGCGCAGGGCGGAATACTCTCTGGTGCGCCGCTGCATGGCTGCGGCTGCGGCCCCCATGCCGACGATTCCCACGGTGTTTTCCGTGCCTCCGCGACGACCGTTTTCCTGCGAGCCGCCTTTGAGAAAGGGGAAAAACCGGATGCCGCGGCGGGCGTAGAGGGCACCCACGGCTTTCGGTCCGTGGAACTTATGGGCCGCTAGTGAGAGGAAATCCACGCCGAGCTGGCGGACATTGAGTTCGATTTTTCCCGCGGCTTGCACCGCATCCGAGTGGACCGGCAGGCCGCGCTCGTGGGCCAGGGTGCAAACTTCCTGCAAGGGCTGGATGACGCCGGTTTCGTTGTTAGCCGCCATCACCGAAATCATCGCCGCACTGGGCAACAAGGCGGAAAAGCGTTCGAGGTCCAGTCGCCCGTCTAACAAAACAGGGGCCTGTTTCACGGGCCGCGACAAGGACTCGGCGCAACGCAGCACCGCCGAGTGTTCGATGGCGGAGACCAGTGCCGCGCCAGGGCCGACGAGTTGGTCGAGCGACTCCAAGGCGGTGTTGACACTTTCGGTGCCGCCGCCGGTGAAAATGATTTCATCGGGTTCCGCGCCGATCCAATCCGCCACCTGGATGCGGGCGAGTTCGATGGCGGCGCGGGCGGCGCGGGCCGAGGCATAGGAGCCCGAGGGATTCGCATGCCCGTCGCGCAACCATGGCAACATCGCATCCAACACCTCCGGCAACAGGGGCGTGCTCGCGTTCGCGTCCAAATAAATCATGCCGCAAGCATCCGTGAAAACGCCCGGATATCAATGCGGAATTGCATGGGATTTCATGGGCTGAGATCTCCTCTCAAGGGCTCTGGCTTGCCTGTGCCGCCAAAAGGATCGCGCTGCGTCTCTTTCTATCAACCGGAGCAGGCGTTTGGCGAGTTTCGGATTCGTCTGCACCCAATATCTCATGGGTCAGACCACTCCTCAAAAATATGAACTTTGGTATTGCCAATTCGCCAGAATGGTATTACCAAAATGAGTCATGACCACCATCTCCCTAAAAATTCCCGATGATCTGGCATCCCGGATGGATGCGGTGGCGCGCGCGCGCCAGACGAGCCGGTCCGCCCTATTTCGCGAAGCGCTGGAGGAAAAATTGCGAGCCACCGCGCGGAAAAGCCCGCCAAGCCTGCATGCCCGGAGCGCCGATCTCTGTGGTGCGGGAGAGAGCGGGCTGGGTGATTTGGCGTCGAATCCAAAACACCTTGAGGGATTCGGGGCATGAACGAGGTCATCGTCGATACGGGTCCCTTGGTGGCCTACTTGGACCGCAGCGATAGGGATCACGTGTGGGCGAAGGAGCACTTCCAACAACTGACGCGACCCGTGTTGACCTGCGAGGCGGTGATCGCCGAAGCGCTATTCCTGCTGCGGCGCGGCGGAATCAATCCTGAGAATCTGCTTCATCTGATAGACCGCGGGCTTGTGGTGCCGGATTTTTCGCTCGTGGCGGAGGTCCGTGCGATCCAGCATTTGATGCGGACCTACCGCAATGTTCCGATGTCGCTGGCGGACGCCTGTCTGGTGAGAATGGCGGAGTTGCACGAACCCTCGCGGGTCATGACGCTGGATTCGGACTTCGTGGTTTACCGCAAATCCCGTCGCAAGGTGATTCCACTGTTGCGACCACGCGTGTCAGATTAAGAAACGGGATGAGCAAGCGGTGATTCTACTCATTCGCGCGTGAATGCTGTTCATCCGTGGTCCAATCAATTACCTAACAATCATTTTCGGGCGTGGCCGATTTTGATGGGCATAGTCTCCGTCTCCGGGGTCAGTTCAATATAGATTAAGCATCCAAATTCCAAAAAACATCAGCAGCATGATACACATCAACCAGTAGCAGATCCGCTCCAGTTTCATCAGTGGTTTGGGAACCAGTCCAGGCCATAGTTTCGCGGAAATCTTGATCCCGGCACCAGTCAAAAAGTTGATGCCGTATGCGACAAACAAAATTACAATTAGTTTTTCTTTCATTACGGAAATTGGCTATGTCCGGGTTCAGTCACCGTAGTCAATGGGGCCGAAACTCAATGCTCGTAGCGCCCCCTTGCTTGTGCTATGACCAGACAGTCTCCCGTGACTTGGTAGATCAGGCGGTGTTCCTGATCTATACGCTTCGACCACCAGCCAATCAGATCCCCTCTCAAGGGTTCTGGCTTGCCTGTGCCGCCAAAAGGATCGCGCTGCGTCTCTTCGATCAACCGGAGCAGGCGTTTGGCGAGTTTCGGATTCACCCGCACCCAATATTGCAGGTCCTCGAAAGCCTGCGATTTAAATTCCAAGCGCATGCTTTACATCCTCAATTGACGCAAAAACGAGGTGCTTTGGAGTAGTGCTTGAAATCGCTTTTTTGAGGCGCTTGGCATTCACTGGCGAGCTCAGCAACCGGGCTGTTGTGTCATCCGCCTCGTGTTGCTTATTCTTCGGCGTGTTCAGCGTCTTGGCCAAGATGAAATCCTTGATGGTCATCCCCGCAAAGGTGGCCAAGGTCTTGATCTGACGATGCTGCTCCGGCTCAATTTCTATGGTAAGTCTGTTCACACCGTCAATATTGTCAACTTTTTCAATATTGTCAACCCAGGATCTCCGACTGCAGCACCATCGGTATGGCAAGGGCCACTGACTCCGCCAACACCCCAGATAAGGAAGCCAAAGTGCGCCGACTTGTTCCGCTACGCCTTCACGCGTTCGACATTGGCGCCGAGCATGAGGAGTTTTTCATCGATGTGTTCGTAGCCGCGGTCGATGTGATAGAGGCGGCTGATTTCGGTGGAGCCTTTGGCGGTTAGAGCGGCGAGCACGAGGGCGGCGGAGGCGCGCAGGTCGGAGGCCATGACGGGAGCCGCAGAGAGTTGCGGGATGCCGCGCACGACGGCGGTGCCGTTGTCCACCTTGATATCGGCACCCATGCGTTTGAGT
>CAYWLC010000176.1:5147-5798 GCA_964458895.1 uncultured Luteolibacter sp.
ATCGTGTCCTTGATGACGCTGATGCCCGGGGTGGTGGCCAGCAGCGCGGTCATCTGGGCCTGCATGTCGGTGGGGTAGCTCGGATAGGGTGCTGTGACGAGATCCACGCCCTGGAGAGATTCCCCGCGGAAAACCGTGCAGGTGTCCCCCGCCCCGTTGAACTCGACGCGGTGGCCGGATTGTTCGATGGCGGCGGTGATGGATTTCAAGTGTTCGCGGCAGACGCGGCGGAGGGTGACGCCATCGCCGGCGAGCGCGGCGGCGGCCATGAAGGTGCCGTCTTCGATGCGGTGCGGGATGACCGTATGTTCGACGCCATGAAGTTGCTTCACGCCTTCGATGACGATGCGTCGGGTTCCCGCGCCGGTGATTTTGGCACCCATGGCATTGAGGAAATCCGCCAGATCCAGCACTTCCGGTTCGGCGGCGGCGGACTCGATGACGGTGATGCCTTCAGCCAGCGTGGCGGCCATCATCACATTGTCGGTGCCTAACACCGTGGGGCCGTGGGTGCCGCAGAGGTCGATTTCCGCGCCGCGCAGCCCGCTATTGGCTGTTAGAGTGATGTTGCCACCCTCGAACGCCACCTTCGCGCCGAGCGCTTCGAGTCCGCGCAAGTGCAGGTCCACCTGGCGGTCGCCGATGACGCAA
>CAYWLC010000177.1:0-5792 GCA_964458895.1 uncultured Luteolibacter sp.
GGTCGTCGAGCAGGTGAAAACCATTCTCGGTGCCAAGCCGCTCGTCATGGTGCTCCCGATCGGCGAGGAAACCAGCTTCGCCGGCGTCGTCGATCTCCTGACCCGCAAGTCCTTTGTCTGGGACGATTCCGGCAAGCCGGAAAACTACACTGAAGGCGAAGTCCCCGCCGATCTGGTGGACAAGGTCGAACAATATCGTGCCGAACTCATCGAGACCGCCGTCGAGATGGAGGATGATGCGATGGAAAAATACCTCGATGGCGAAGAGCCGGACATGGAGACCATCAAACGCTGCATCCGCAAGGGCACCATCGACCTCAAGTTTTTCCCGACCTATTGCGGCTCGGCTTTCAAAAACAAGGGTATCCAGAACGTGCTCGACGCCGTCGTCGATTACCTGCCGAACCCCACCGAAGTGAAGCCACAGCCGGAAGTGGACCTCGAAGGAAATCCGACCGGCGAGTTCGCCATCGTCGATGCCTCCAAGCCATTCCGCGGTCTTGCCTTCAAGATCATGGATGACAAATACGGCGCGCTCACCTTCACCCGCATCTACTCGGGCACCATCAAGAAGGGCATGACCGTTCTCAACACCTTCACCGGCAAGACCGAGCGCATCAGCCGCATGGTGGAAATGCACGCCGACGACCGCGCGGAAATCGATACCGCACAGGCGGGCGACATCATTGCCATCATCGGCCTCAAGAACGTGCAGACCGGCCACACGCTGTGTGACGAAAAACATCCGGCCACCTTGGAGCCGATGGTGTTCCCGGACCCCGTGATTTCCATCGCCGTCGCACCCAAGGACAAGGTCAATGCGGAAAAACTCGGAGTGGCCATCGGCAAGATGGTTCAGGAAGACCCGTCCTTCCGGGTGGAAACCGACGAGGAAACCAACGAACTCATCCTCAAGGGCATGGGCGAACTCCACCTCGACATCAAGATCGATATCCTCAAGCGCACCCATAAGGTCGAGGTCGAGGTCGGCGCCCCACAAGTCGCCTACCGCGAAACCATCACCAAGGCGGTTTCTGATAGTTATACGCATAAGAAACAATCCGGCGGTTCCGGCCAATATGCCAAGATCGACTACACCGTGGAACCCATGGAAGCGGGTTCCGGATTCATCTTCGAGTCCGCCGTGGTCGGCGGCAACGTGCCGAAGGAATACATCCCCGCGGTGGAAAAAGGCTTCAAGACATCGATCAACAAAGGCCCGCTCGCCGGTTATCCTTGTCTGGACTTCAAGGTCACCCTCAAGGACGGCGGCTTCCACGCTGTGGACTCATCGTCCATTGCCTTTGAAATCGCCGCCAAGGCCGCCTATCGCCAAACGATGCAGAAGTGCGCGCCACAAATTCTTGAACCCATCATGAAGATCGATGTCTTCACGCCCGACGCCCAGGTCGGCGACGTCATCGGCGACCTCAACCGCCGCCGCGGCATGATCAAGGAGCAGATGACCACCCACGGTGGCGTGCGCGTCAAGGCCGATGCCCCGCTGAGCACCATGTTCGGTTACATCGGCGACTTGCGCACCATGACCTCCGGCCGTGGCCAGTTCTCCATGGAGTTCAGTCATTACGCGCCCTGCCCGAGAAACGTCGCCGAGGAAGTCATCGCCAAAGCCAAGGAACGCGAGGAAGCCCTGCGGAAATAACAGAGGGGCACGGGCGGCTCGCCCGATACTGTCAGTCTAGCAGGAGGACAGGCGTCCCGCCTGTCATTGCCGACGGGCTTCCAGCCTGTCGTTTCATGGGCGGACAGGCCGGACGCACTGTCTACCCTCACATATCGCTTACCCACCCGCTCTCGCGGAATGAACATCCGGACCCCAACACGAAATCAGTAGCCGATCCAATAGTCCCCGCCTTAACATTCATTCATCAGGACTCCGTTTGGCCCATACATTTTTGGAATCGAACGTCTGCAATGACGCGCAAGAATGGCCGCGCTCGCGCGGCTATTTCTTGTCGCTGTCGATTGCTTTGTTGGCCCTCCCGCTTGACGGAAATCTCACCTCTAGCAGACACATTGAATATAGTGACACACCCCATCTTATTGTCCCATTCTGCGATTGGTTTCAGATCGGAAAAATCAGCTGACCAGATCGCTTTGCCGTCGGCATTATGACCTGCGAAGTATTCATACTGTGATTCATCGTTGATGGTCTGTGGCGATGGCTTTACACGGCAAAGATAAATCTGGTCTCCCGTGACCCAACTAAGGTTGGCCTTGCGATCCTGCTGGTCCATCTCTGTTGAACCGTGGCCGACAAGGTACATCTTGCCATCGGGGCTATGCTTCATGTTCTTTCCAAAATCTACCACATGAGGAGATCCCAACTTGACCGGACCTCTAAATTGTGGCGGTTCAGGAAACAGCGCTTTCCCTAGATCGGTGCCTCGCGGGCTTGGCGTCCAAGTCTTCCCGTTGTCAGTGGAGATATGGAAACCGCCAAATGGGCCAAGAATGGGAAAGTTGAGTCCATAATTGGAGGATGCCAGTCCATAGGTGCCAATATACCATACGCCATTGTAATGAAGAGATGCGCAGGGATAGCGACCGGGGTACTGTCCACCTGGTCCGGGTATGGTGCCAGGGTTAGTGACGGTCAGGTGCATCGGGTCATCACCGCTGATCGTCGCGTGGCCAATGACAGCTTTTTCCCCTCCATCTGATCTGCTCATCACACCGTTGACGCCATTCCCAATGGTGTCAGTAAAAGGAGAATAGAGTTTTCCATCTGCCCCCCATGACGGGTACCAAGTGTCGGCATCGCAGTAATTGGCGTAGCGTCCTGTAAATGTACAGGTTGGCATATCCCTCGATAGTACAAAGGGGCAATCTTGCGGCGGTTTGGACTTCCAGGCTGTGTCAACTTCTCGTGCTCTGGCCTCCCCGAAACCTGCAAAAGCGGAAATTGCGAGCAGACATGGTACAAATGTATTCTTCATAGTTATTCTTTCAAGGCTAACAGTGTTTATTCGTAGCATGTCCGGACGTGATATCCGGGAGGCTTATGAGAGGACCTTGGCTCGTAAATGCTTGATTTGTCAAAGAAGATTCAAATCTTTTCCTGCCTTCTTGCCTTCTTGCCTTCTTGCTTTCCTGCCTTCCTCATTCAAAATTCTTCCCTTGGCGAGCTTGGCGTCTTGGCGTTTCGATTCCACCTCATCCCGATCAACGGACGAGACGTCCGTTTCCCTTATCGCGGTTCCATCGGACCACGCATGAGCATGTGTCTAGCCGATCATTCACAGGGAAACACGCGGGACGCGTGCGCTCCCTTGTCTCATTCAGCCCAATCTCACCAGGAGGTCATCGCTTTCCACGCGGTCGCCGTTTTTGACGAGGACCTCGGCGACGATGCCATCGGTTCCGGCGCTGACGGTGGTGAGCATTTTCATGGCTTCCAACGAGATGAGTTTATCCCCGGCCTTGACCTGCTGGCCGATGGAGACGGCGACTTCGGTAACCATGCCGGGCATCGGGGCGCGGGCGTGTGATGGGTTCGATGGGTCGCCCTTTGGACGGCTGGCCTTGGAGGTGGCTTGCAGTGAGTTGTCGAAGACGATGGATTCGCGCGGCATGCCGTTGAGTTCGTAGAAAAACGCGCGGCGTCCGGCGCTATCGGCCTCGCCGATGGAGATGAGCTTGATGGTGAGGATCTTGCCGGGGTCGATCTCGATCTCGATTTCCTCACCGATGTGCAGGCCGTAGAAAAACGCCGATGTCGGCAAGCCGCTGAGGTCGTCATACTTGGATTGGAAGGCCTTGAAATCGGCGAAGACCTGCGGGTACATCAGGTGCGAGTAGAGGTCGTCGTCGGTGGCGGGATGCCCGAGTTTTGCTGTTAGATTCGCGCGGGTGGCCTCGATGTTCACGGGTTCGGCGAGTTCACCCGGGCGTTTGGTGGTGGCTTTTTTATTGCCGAGCACGACTTTCTGCACATCGGCTGGCCAGCCGCCGTCGGGTTGGCCGAGGCCGCCGGAGAGCATGTCGATGACGGATTCCGGGAAGTCGATGGTGCCGGGTTTGAGTTTCGGCACATCGGCGGCCTTCATGCCGCGGGTGATGAGGAACATGCACATGTCACCGACCACTTTGGACGATGGGGTGACCTTGACGATATCGCCAAAGAGTTGGTTCACCTCGGCATAGGTGCGGGCGATTTCGCGCCAGCGCTGGCCGAGGCCCATGGAGTTCGCCTGTTCGCGGAGGTTGGTGTATTGGCCGCCGGGCATTTCGTGTTCATACACCTCGGCGGAGCCGGCGCGCGGGGCGGAATCGAAGGGTTTATAGAAAGCGAGCACTTCCTCCCAGTAATCCGAGAGTTCGTTGAGGGAATCGAAATCGAGGCCTGGATCGCGATCGGTCTTGGCAAGCGCGGCGCTCACCGAATTGAGGTTAGGTTGCGAGGTGGAGCCGGACATCGAGGCGATGGCGAGGTCGGCGATGTCCACGCCGGCGTTGCATGCGGCGAGCACCGATGCGGCGTTGAGGCCCGAGGTGTCGTGGGTATGAAAATGGATGGGGATGCCGATTTCCTGTTTGAGTGCGGTGATGAGCTTGCGGGCGGCGAGGGGTTTGCAGAGGCCGGCCATGTCCTTGATGGCGAGGATGTGCGCGCCCATGCGTTCGAGTTCCCGGGCTTTTGCGATGTAATAGTCCAGCGAATATTTGTCGCGCTTTTCGTCGTTGATGTCGCCGGTGTAGCAAATGGCCGCCTCGCACAGCACCTTGCCATGGGCGCGGGCCGCCTCCATCGCCACCTGCATGTTAGGCAGGTAGTTGAGCGAATCGAAGATCCGGAAGATGTCGATGCCGGAATCCGCGGCGTGTTGGACAAATCCGGCGACCACATTGTCCGGATAGTTCGAATAACCGACGGCGTTGGAGCCGCGGAAAAGCATTTGGAAACAAATGTTGGGGATCTTCTCGCGCAGGCGGTGCAGGCGCTCCCACGGGCATTCGCAGAGGAAGCGCATCGCGGTGTCGAAGGTGGCGCCGCCCCACATTTCCAGTGAGAAAAGCTGCGGCAGGCGGTGGGCGATGGCATCCGCGACGCGCAGCATGTCATGGCTGCGCATGCGGGTGGCCATGAGCGATTGGTGGGCATCGCGCAAGGTGGTGTCGGTGATCAGCAGGCGTTTTTCATCGAGTATCCAGCGGGTGAATTTTTCCGGACCGAGTTCTAACAATAAATTCCGGGTGCCTTGCGGGACCGTCGCGTGGTGCTCACTGGCGAACGAGCTTGGGACATGCGCCTTGGGCAGCGCGGCGGCGGGTTTCCAACCTTTGGCGGCGGGATTGCCGTTGAGCGTGATGTCTGATAGATAAGCCAGCGTGCGGGTGGCGCGGTCGCGGCGGAGACGGAACTGGAACAACTCGGGCTTGGTATCGATCAGCTTGGTGTGCGCCTGTCCGGAGCGGAAGGTTTCATCCGCGATGATGTTTTCTAGGAACGGGATGTTGGTTTTCACGCCGCGGATGCGGAACTCCCGCAGCGCGCGGTCCATGCGCTGGCAGGCCATCGGGAAATCGCGGCCCATCGCGGTGATCTTGACCAGCATCGAGTCATAGTAGGGCGTGACCACCGATCCGGCATCGCCCGATGCCGCGTCTAACCGAATCCCGAAACCCGCGGCCGAGCGGTAGTTGAGGATGCGGCCGTAGTCCGGCGAGAAATTCTTTTCAGGGTCCTCGGTGGTGACCCGGCACTGGATGGCGAAGCCGATGCAGGGGATTTCGTCCTGCGGCGGGATGGCGACTTCCTCACCGAACAA
>CAYWLC010000178.1:0-2355 GCA_964458895.1 uncultured Luteolibacter sp.
TCGCAGGTTTCTCCTAGCCTTCCTTCCCCGGGTCGGTCACCCTTCCCGAGTTGGCTTCAGATGGTAGTTTCTTCATTTTCATGTCTGGTTTTCCTACAGGGGACTTGCACCCCATTTACAACGCGCCCATGCTGGGCACACACAAGCCTTGGAGCGAACGCGCTACCGCGCGCCGCTCACGGCTGACGTTAGATCGGATAGACAAATCACCATGAGCAACCACCTGACGCGAGTGATTATCGGCACACTCACACTATTGGCGTGCAACATTGTCGGCGCTGGCGCGGCGGAGCATATGAAAGTTCCGAACCCGAAGGTCCTTGACGCGGTCTCTTGGCTGGAAAAGGAAGCACACCGAATCATCCGCGCGTCAAAGCGTGAAATGAAGGATGGAACGGCTGCGTTTCCCCCGCAGGTTGGGATTGGGTATGAGGCGTTCTGGCTGCGTGACTACGAGTATACGTTGGAAGGGTCGATCGCGTCCTACTCAGACAAGGAACTGACCGACGCCTGCCGCCTCTTTGTGCGGAGTGTGCGTGCGGATGGCGCAGGCGTCGACTGCGTGAAGTTCGATGGCACGCCCATCTACAAGCCGGGTTACGGCAGCATGGGCAAGGAACCGGTGCTGGACGGCCCGCCGTTCACCGTGAGCGTTGCGTGGCAGACTTATCAGCGGACAAAGGACAAAGCGTTGTTAGTTGAAATGCTAGACCCGCTGATCAAGACCATGAACTACATGCCGCGCAATACGACCAGCGGACTGGCGCATATCCCGTTTCCCGGCGAACGTTGTCCTTACGGGTTCACTGACAGCATCAAGAAGTCGGGCGACGAGCTGTTCTGTTCGCTGTTGATGGTGCAAGCCGCGCGGCACTTAGGCGACCTGCTGGAGGCGGCTGGACGCAAGGACGAAGCACAGAAGTGGCGGCAGGAAGAGGCGCGGGTCGGCGCGAACGTGCGCAGCGTTTTCTGGGACAAGGAGGTCGGCCTGTTTCGGTCGACCACAGGCAACTGCAATGTGCCGGATATCTGGGGTTCGGCGTTTTCCGTTAGACTGGGCGTCGCGGACGGGGGACAGGCGAAAGAGATCGCACAGTATTTCAAGACACACTACGCTGACATCGTGCAGGACGGCCAAGTGCGGCACATCCCGGGATTCACCGATTGGAATGGGAAGAAAACGTCTGCAAACGGTGGAAGTTATCAGTCGGGCGCGTTCTGGGCTACGCCGGTGGGCTGGTTTGTCTACACCCTGGATCTTGTTGACCCCGCGTTGGCGGATCAGACGGTTGTGAACATGGTGGAGCATTTCAAGAAACATGGCGCTTGCGAATGGATCAGTGGTGATACGCGGCAGTTGCCGAATTATCTGGCGAGCGCCGCACTGCCCTTGGATGGAATCCGAGCCATGCTTGAACGCAGGAAAAACCCGCAGGGCAAGTAAGGACGATCCTTGTTACGGTGTGACCAGGATGTTGCTGAACTGCGAGGTGTTGAGCGTGGTATTGCCGCCGCTGGCCACCGCCAGGCCGATATAACAATTGCTTGCCATCGTGATCGTGGTTTTGCCGACCGATGACCAGGTCGTGCCATTGGCGCTCTTGTAGGCGGTGATCGTGTTGCCTCTGCGCACCAAGCGCAGCCAGATGTTTGGCGCGGATCCGCTGCTGCTGGAGGTCATCGAGTTGTTAGCACCTGTTGTCGCGCGCCTCACCCAGCGGTAGGCATTGGACCCGGTGACGCCCATGAAGGCCTGGGTGGAATTCGAAGCCAGGGAGTTACGGATCATCACGCCGACGCGGGCCGCGGTGCCGGTGTTTTGGAGGACGCTCACGCGGGCGCGGATTTCGCCGTCGTCGCTGAGGGTCTGATAGGTGAAATGAAACTTGTCGCTGGGACCACCCAAGGTTCCGGCTCCCGCCTGGGTGTAGGTCCCGGCGCTGTAGGTGGTGAAACCCGCACGCTGGCCGCTGCCGACTTCCGCCACCTGCCATGGCAACGGCAGCGTGCCGGTCACGTTGATCCGTAGTTCCGCATCAGCGTTTGCCGACGACTTGTCGGTCGCCCGGACGGTGAAGGTGTTGAGCCCCGCGCTGCCGAACGCGGGTGTTCCTGATAGATTTCCGTTAGGTGAGACATTCAACCATGCGGGACCGGCAACCTTTGAGTAGATGATCGTGTCACCCGCATCGGAATCCGTGGCACAAGCGGCCAGAGTCTGGCCGGTGTAGGCCACCCCTTCGCTGCCGTTCGCTGCGAGTATCGGATTGGTAACGAAAACCGGAGCGTGGTTGATTTTTGTCACGGTGAGGTCCACCGTCGCCGCCGCGGAGTCGAGGATCCCGTCATTGGCTT
>CAYWLC010000178.1:2455-5758 GCA_964458895.1 uncultured Luteolibacter sp.
CATTGGCTTTGAAGGTGAAGCCGTCGACACCACTGTAATTGGCCGCCGGGGTATAAGTCACATTCGGCGGGGTGCCGCTCAGTTGGCCGTGTGCGGGTTGGGTCACGATCGCGTAGGTCAGCGCGTTGCCGTCCGCATCGCTGGCGCTCAGGACGATGGCCAGCGCCTTGCCCTGCGAGGTTGTTAGAGATTGTGAAACAGCGACCGGCGCTTGGTTCACCGGGGGAATGACGGCCTGGCCCTGGAGCACGTTCAATTCCGCGATGTTGCAATCATCCCCACCGTTGGCTTCGGTGATGCACCGCAGCCGCACGTAGCGCGCGTAGCATGAGGTGAAGATGATTTCCTTTTCGGCAGACGTGTTGGCGAACGTTCCGGTGGCTACGGGAGTTCCCCATTGCATGCCGTCCATGCTCACGAAGAACTCGTATTGGCCGATGTTTCCTATCAGACAATTATCCTGCCTCGGCAGGTACAGGAATCCCGCGATCGAATACGTGGCACCCATGTCGATCTGGATTTCATGGGGTGGTGGCGTGGTCCCGGTCGAATATGCGGTGTGCCAAAAGGAAGCTGGCGAGCCGTCGAAGGCGCACGTGGCGGGATTGCCATTGGTTTCCTGGCTGTCCACATCGTGCAATGACCATCCCGTGTGGGGAATCAGCGCTTTTACGGCAGTCGAAACCAGCGGAACCCTGTAGGAAACTTCAGCCGATGGCACGCTCTCCTGGCCCGCGTCATTGATGGCGGTCACCGCAAAATAATAGGTCACCCCCTCGTCCAGGCCGCTGACGGTGTGCGACGTGGTCGTCACCTCCGCAAGATGGGTGGAATAGTTGCCGGAACTGGTACCATAGCTCAGTTGGTAAGCGGCGATGTCCGACTCCGGATTGGGGTCCCATGACAAGGTCAGGGCGGAGGCTGGGGCAGTGATGGCAAGGGTGCAGAGGCAGAGTGCGGCGACACAATGCTTCCATGCGTTGACGATAAGAACGAGATGGTTCTTTTCGACTGTGTTTATAGTAGCGGAAGCAAGGGGGGATAGGCTTCCGCACGAGTGGGCCGATACGACCGCGCGGGAGTATATCATAAGGGATTGTAATGGAATGCGGTGGCAACAGTTCTCCCGTCATGGTCCGGGATTGGGGGAGTTCCCAGATGACGAACAACCCGAATTCGGGATTATGGCTGGATCCTCCGGCGATGAACCGACGGACCAAACCGGAGTTTCAGGGGCAACTCCCGAGTCGGGCTGCCTGTGACGAGAAAGAGCTTCACGTTACAGGAAAACAATGGATGTCTTATCGATGATACAAATGGCCGGGGGGCATCACATGCATCAGGTTGCTGTGTCACAGCGGATCAACAGAAGCAGTTAACACCTCGAAAAGTCTTAACCCGCGAAGCAATGGCAAAAGCACCGCCCCCCCACAAGAGGATATTTCAAAAAACTCGAAAAAAATCATTTTCCCTTGTCGGAGCGCAACCCGGAAGGCGCGAGGCGCAGCCATTCGCTTTGACGATCCATGGGTTGGTCTAACATGATTTGCTCCATCCCGGTCACGGCTTCCCGCCGGATCGTCGGGTCCTGAAGCGAGTCGATCCAATTCATGGCAGCCTGCGGGTCCTTCTCGGTCCATGCGGCCACCACCGCCCTCAAGCCGGCACTGCGGGCCTGGCCCGCGTCAAAGCGAGCGACCCATGCGGCGGCTTTTTCCGGCGACTCCGCCGCCCAGCGTTGGACGACCTGCACCACGGCCACCTCGCAATCGCGCCCGGCGATGCCCGAGTCCGAAAGCAAATCCGCAGCGCGTTCCGGTTCTTTTTCTGCTAGAACCACGGCAATATTGCCATAAGCCAGGGACTTGTCCTCATCGCTCGCCATGCTGGCCGCCCACCGCAGCGCCTCCTCGGCATTTTGCTCCGCCAGCCGCATGGCAAAATGCTGGATGAGACGGTTTTTTTCCGCACTACCGTCGATCAATTCCTGGAAGCCCTCACGCGACAATTCGGGGTCCAAGTCAAAGGCCTCCCACACTGCCGCAGCCACTGCTTGGTTGCGCTCTTCCGGGTTGACGATTGCCCGCGCTTGTTGCAATTGCGCCAGCAATTGCTCCCGAGTCACCACCGGTTCCTCTCCTGCGGGCCGCCCTGCGCGGGATGCCCGCCGCGGCTTCTCCGGTCCAGCCATGTCATGCTTGCCCGCCTCCTTTGGCACCTTGTCACAAGCAAGCAGCAACAGGCTGAGCCAGAACAAGGCATGAACACGCATTGGCATGACTCATCCTAATTCGTGCAATCGACAGCGCAACCTCGGATCTCATGCGGGTTGCTCCAATCTAGACCCTGCCCCGCGACTGAGGCCAGCTCACCCGGTCCCGGTGCCCAGGATGCGCGCTTGGTCGAAATCGTAGGGCGTGAGTTCGATGCGCAGCAGATCACCCGTGGCGAAGGCCACATGTTCGTCCGCGAGGCGTTTGGACAGGTGGGCAAGCAGGGTTTTTCCATTGGGAAGCGAGACCCGGTAAAGCACCGGACCTTGCTTTTCCAATACCCGTCCGAGGGTGTGAATGGTGGCATCTGGCATGTCGTTGCGGCGATTTCACGCCGGATTTGCGGGTCCGGCAAGCCTGATGCGCGTCGTTTTTTCAAAGCGAATCCTCAACCTGATTTTTGAGATAAAAACCACGAAAGGCACCAAACTTCACTAAAAATCAGAGAGTTACGACATGCTGTCACATCATCCTGAAAGTGAGAGGAACCAAGCCCAAATCCATGGGATTTTTGTGCCTTTTCGTGGTTTCAATTTTCCTATGGTGGATCAAAGGTCGGGAGTCCGCAACGCCGCGCTTGCATCGCATGGCCGGCCTGCCTAGTTTTCCGCCGCCGTGCCGATGATCGCCATTTTAGCCCTAGAAGACGGACGCTGTTTCGAAGGAACCGCATTCGGAGCCACCGGAACCACCACCGGGGAAATTTGTTTCAACACCTCGATGACGGGCTATCAGGAGGTGATCACCGATCCCTCCTACCGCGGCCAGATCGTCACCATGACCTACCCGCAGATCGGCAACTACGGGGTCAACATTGAGGACTCGGAATCCAGCGGCCCTCATATCCGCGCCTTCGTGATCGGCGAACTCTGCGAAGTGCCGTCCAACTGGCGGGCCAGCCAAGCGCTGGGCGATTATCTAACCGACCACGGCATCCTTGGCATCGAGGGCATCGACACCCGGGCACTCACCAAGCACCTCCGCTCGCGCGGCGCGATGCGCGCCTGCGTGAGCACCGAACTGGACCGCG
>CAYWLC010000179.1:0-5661 GCA_964458895.1 uncultured Luteolibacter sp.
CCTCATTCCGCCGGCTGCGCCCTTGGCGATGGCGCTGGCGGCGCAGGGGTCGGTCGTGATGCCTTCCGCGGTGGCGATGAGTTGGAGGTGTTGGGCGATGGTCTCGGTGGGGATGGGGCGCAGGTCGAAACGCTGGCAGCGCGAAAGGATGGTGGGCAGGACTTTGTTCGCCTCGGTGGTGGCGAAGATGAATTTGATGTGGGGTGGGGGTTCCTCGAGGGCTTTGAGCAGGGCGTTGAACGCCGCGTTCGAGAGCATGTGGACCTCGTCGATGTAGTAGATTTTGAACTGGCCGCGGGCGGGGGCGAAACGGACCGACTCGCGGAGGTCGCGGATGTTCTCGACGCTGTTGTTAGAAGCGCCGTCGATTTCCTGCACGTCGAGTGAGCGGCCTTCGGCGATTTCGACGCAGATATCCTCATTGGGGTCGAAGTCGGCTTTCGGGCCGCCGGAGCAGTTGAGTGCTTTGGCCAGGATGCGGGCGGTGGAGGTTTTTCCGGTGCCGCGCGGACCGACAAACAGATAGGCGTGGGCGAGCCTCTTCTGGGTGATCGCATTGCGCAGGGTGCGGACGACGTGGTCCTGGCCGAGGACATCGTCAAAGGTTTTGGGTCGGTATTTCCGTGCGAAGACCTGGTAGCTCACGGGCGGGAGTGTAGGGATGGCGGCGGGTTTGTCATGGCCGATTTCGCGGGGATTGCAGGAAAATGAAAAAGCGCAAATTTTTTGCGACGGCGGGATTGCTGGTCGAGGAAATACCGCTAGGATTGCGGGCATGGAAAGGCCGCAAAACGCAGGGGATAGCCACAAGCCGCGCGGTTGGTGGCTCAAGGCGGGCATCGGATTGCTGGCCTGCGGGGGGCTTGTGCTCTGTTTCACTGGTTTACCGGGCAAGGTCAAACGCGGGTTGCGGGAGGTGATTTCACCGAAACCCGTGGTGGTTCCGGCGGATGAGCGGTTGATCCGGCGGAAGATCGAGGACGAGTGGCGGGCGAAGACCGAAATGCTGGAGCAGGAGGTGGCGGCGCTGAAAAAAGCCGCGGCTGACAATGCGGCGGAACCGGCGGTCATTGAAAAACCCGCGCGTCCGATGGGGCTTGTGCCGCCGGCGGTCGAGCTGGGGCCGGTCACGGATGTTAGAAAACTGCGCAACGGCATTCCGTTCAAGTCCGAGGTGAAGTTGGGCAAGGGCGGAGTCGCATCGCGGGAGCGGGTGGACGCCAACAGCTATACCGCGTTCTATCAATTGTCGCTGCGCGTGCCCACGCCGGCCCGCACGCTGGGGGAGTTGGAAACATCGAATCCCTTGTTATCCAAGATGCTGCCGGGGCTGCCGGCCATGATCGAAAAGGCCGAGGTCTCGCCGTGGTTCCGCAAAATTTACGACAACAAAACCACGCGCATCCGCAGCGATGCCAACACGCTCAACGAATTGTTATCCAAGCACAACCTGTATGATTGTGAGACCATGTTGCAGCTGGTCTCAGTGAGTGGCCGACGGGTGTTCTTTGTGCAGGCGGACATGGATGTGGTATCAGACGGATCGGATGGCGACCGCCTGCCGGTGATGCCGGATGAGATCGTGAATTCGGCCAACTATCAGCCGTTCACGAGTTACGGGTGGCCGAAAACCTCCCAAATCGAGAACCCGATGGTCGCAGGCTGGGTGAAACGCCTGGCTGCCGCGGAAAAGGAACTGGCCGTCAGAACCACACCCGCCGAGCGGAAAACCTGGCTGAGGGATCGCATCGCCTATTTGAAACGCGGCATTGCGGATCTCAAGTGCCGGAGTTTTCTCATTGCCATGCATGACCCGTTCATCGTGTTGCCGACGGCTGTTCTAACATCCAGCGAACCGTTCGCTCCGAAGGTCGGCGACTACGCGGTGGTCGTGCATGGCGGCAAGCTCTGCCCGGCGATCGTGGGCGATGGCGGGCCCAACTTCAAGGTGGGTGAGGCGTCGTTGCGGATCGCGTTGGAGATCAATCCCAAGGCTGCGACTAACAGCCGTCCGGTATCGGACTTGAAGGTGAGTTATGTGGTGTTTCCCGGCAGTCGCGATGCCGAACACGGGCCGCCGGACTACGAAAAGTGGCGACAGCGTTGTTTGGAACTGTTAGGTGAGATTGGGGGTATTGGCGAGGGCTGCCAGCTCATCAACTGGCAGGACCTGCTGCCGAAACCCGAACCGCCCGCACCGGAGCCACCGGTGCCGACGCCTGCGTCGGAGCCGGCCCCGGCCCCCGGACCTGGTGTGCCGGCCCCGGCACCCGGACCTACACCTTATCCTGATCCGCTTGCTCCCGATCCAGCAGTTGGCGCGCCCGCTCCCGCCGCAGCGCCCCCAGCACCCGCCACAGAAGCAAAAGACAAACCAAAGTGACGCCGAGTTCCATCATGGGAGCCGGACCGCGTTGGCGGTCCCCATGGGTGAGTTTGATTAGATCCGGAATGTTTCCCAGACCGCGCGCCGCCCCTAACAACCCGAGGATTCCCGCGCCGATCAGACCGTGCCACTTGAATTTCAGGGAAAACAACCCGCATATGATGATGCCGCCACCCATGTACACGGCACCTAACAGGAATGGCAATGCTTCCTCGCGCGACAGGATGCGCATTGCCGACACCCCAAACGCCAGGATCATGGTCCCGCTGAAAAACACGTAAAAGCGCATGCGCAGATCATGAGTGATCGCACTGCGCTTGTGCAAGCCCGGTGTCATGCAGCGGCTAGAACCCTAGTGTAGTCCGTCTTACAGACCGTCATTTATCCGAACTGATTTCCGATTTCCGATTGTTGATTGTTGAAGTGAGCTTGAAATTGAGCGACTGCGCCCGCCAAGCGCACATCAACAATCGAAATTGCCTCCGGCTATGCCATTCAGGGCTTCGCCGGTTTTTCCATGCTCGCTAATGCTCGCCCCGCGTTCAACAATCATCAATCGTCAATCGAATCTAAAAGCATCAGTTCAACAAGGATTTATGATAATGTGCAATCTGCATGGCGGACTACACTAGAGACAGCGGCGGGTTCCGCCTATTGGATGAAATGGAGTTTCCGACATGGAGAGTTGCACCGGGCCGCATAGGCGATTTCCCGCAGGGCACAGGAAAGTTGCGACAGCCGCTACGGCCAATCCGGTCAACTAAGAAATTCGAAGCGCGGATGGACACGGATGGACGCAGATCAATTTACAAATTCTCTTCATCTGCGTCTATTGCGTTCATCTGCGGTTAATGATGCTTGGTGGCCGGTCGTGGGTGGGTGCTTGAGGGCCGGCTCAAATCCGCATCAGGAAATGTTTGCGGGCGGCGGGTTGAAATCCGATGATGCCGCCCATGACCAACCGCTTCTATGGGGAATATGACACGGAACGTCGCTCCGGCGCGCACGACGCCGGTGATTTCCGCAGCCCGTTCCAGATGGATCGAGACCGCGTGCTGCACACGCCGACCTTCCGCCGCCTGCAGAACAAAACGCAGGTTTTCTGGAGCGGCGAATACGATTTCTATCGGACCCGCCTGACCCACTCGCTGGAGGTCGCCCAGATCGGCAAATCCATCTGTTACTGGCTCAAGTCCCGGCCCGGTGGCCCGCTGTCGGAGGATTTTTTCATTGATCCTGATCTGATAGAAGCGGTGTGCCTGTCGCACGACCTCGGTCATCCGCCGTTCGGGCATGCGGGCGAACGCACGCTCAACCACCTGATGGCCGGGCATGGCGGCTTCGAGGGCAACGCCCAAACCCTGCGCCTGCTCACCGAGCGGATTTTTTCCGTGAAACGCAGCGGCATGGATCCCACCCGCGCGTTCCTCGACGGCATCCTCAAATACAAAACCCCCTGGTCGGAACTCAGCACGGCCATCGGCCGGCCTCCGGTGCATCATTTCATTTATGACGACCAACAGGCGCATCTGGCCTGGGCGATGGGTTCTAACACTATTCTGGACGGTCTGGCTCCCGGCCCCGCACGGGACAAGTGCAAGTCCATCGAGTGCCAGGTGATGGATTGGGCGGATGACACCGCCTATTCGCTCAATGATCTATCCGACAGCACGCGCGCCGGCTTCCTCAACCTTGAGAAAATGGAAACCTGGGCGGAAAAACACGGCGAGTCCACCGCGGAGGGCGGCCCGCTGGGCGATTTCATGCGGGCGATCCGCTGCAAACGGGTGGAACCTTTCATTGGCAAACGCATTGGCCGCTACATCCAGGCTACCCGGTTGGAAGAGGTGGAAAATGATCCCGACGCCGTATCTAACAGGTATCGGTGGAGGCTCGTGATCGACGAGGACGTGAAGGCCGAGAGCGAGTTGTTCAAGCGCCTGGCCTTCGAGGTGGTGTTCCTTTCGCCGCAGTTGAAACAACTCGAACACAAGGGCAGCCGCATGCTGCACCAGTTGTGGGATGTGTTAGGACAACGCTACATCACCCCGGGTGGAACGATCGACGGGCAGGATTTCCAACTGCTGCCAGCAGACAGCGCGGCGGAAATCCAGGCGGCACCGGACGAGGCGGGGCGTGCGCGGTTGGTCTGCGATTTTCTGGCAGGCATGACCGACGGTTACGCGGCGCGCACCTACAAGCGGCTGTTCTCGCCGGACTTCGGCTCGATCGGTGATTTGGTCGGGTGAGTGGGGGTGTCCAGATGGATGAGTCTGCAGCGCAGGCCAACGAAGGGCTTGGACGCGGTCGTTGACCTGGATGCCCTTGCGGATGGCCGAGATGAAATCCTGCTTGTCGCTGCGGGTGGGGACGCGGATGTCGGAGGTTTTGAATGGGGTGTGCAAGATCGCAGGTTTGCTGGCGCAGGTGTATTCCTTGCAAGGAGCGGGGCCTAGCCAGAGGTCATAATCGAGATGGGCGGGGACCGGCATGGGTTGCGGGTTTCCGGGGCCGGGAACTTCGCGGCCCACGCCCACTTCGAAGCGTTTGATCGTGCCGAGGTAGCCATTGAGGCCACGCGCACCTCATCCATGCCCAGCAGGGTGGGGAGGTTGGTGTGGTAGGCCTGGCGTCCGGTTCCGATCATGGCCAGATTAATCTTGTTAGAAGGAGCGTTCGCTCCCAACAGCCGTGCCGGGATGATGGCGGGAAACGAGGTGGCGATGAGGCCGCCGAGGATCCGGCGGCGGGACATACAAGGGCGCGGCATGGCAGAAGAAACGCGAGAGGAGGCGCGGCTCTTTCAGCGCGAATACCCATTGGGATCGTAAGCTCCGGAGTCGATGGCTGCGGATGACAGGCACTTTACCCCAAAAAAGGAGGAGATTTAGAACCACAACCGGAGGCGCAGCCGGAGATGGCCAACGGCAAATTACACGGATTTCACGGATTTTAAAAAAGAAGTTCAGGCCGAGCACCTTGCCAGACCCATGCGAACATCCAAACTCAAGAATCCCCGGTGTTTTTCATAAGAAATCCATCCGTTTAATCCGTTTAATCCGTGGTTTCTATCCCTGTTTCACTACCAGGCTTCCCCAAAGTAGTAGGACTCCGGGGAGTTTTTGCGGATTTAGCGCTTGCCAATCCGTGGGAATTCCCATACCCCCCCCGCCCCCGGACACGCCGCCCACGCACCCACGAAGATCCCGGGGAATTTCACAAGCGGCGGGTCCTCCAGCATCGCCCGTCCTGAATCCAGGCGGGAAACCACGCCT
>CAYWLC010000180.1:0-5621 GCA_964458895.1 uncultured Luteolibacter sp.
AATTCCAACGTGACTTTTTGATATTTCACGAGCTCGAACATCTGCTAATTTTCCAGCTTTATCGCCATCAAACGAGAACGTAACATCAGGCGTAAGCCGTTTCAACTTCTCAACGTGATTCTCGCTTAAGGCCGTCCCCATAGTCGCAACTACATTATAAATTCCCGCCTTTCTCAAGGCAATAACATCCATGTATCCCTCAACCACAATCACATTTTTCTCGCGAACAATAGCATCTCGAGCACTATCTAGACCAAAAAGAGTGTCTTGCTTAGCAAAAAGCGGTGATTGAGGGCTATTGATATACTTCGGTATTTTTTTATCGTGATCATCAATAATGGACCGTGCACCAAAGGCGATTAATTTCCCTTCATCATCTCGAATGGGAATCGTGATCCGTGAAAAGAAGACCGGCTTCAAACGGTTTTCATCACGTTTTGAGACGAGCCCACATGCAAGCAGATCCTGCTCTTTCCAGCCTTCTTCACGCATCCCAGTCCATATCTCACGCCCCGTGGCAAACCCGAATCCAAATTCCCGCATTTCATTTTCAGAAAAGCCTCGTTTTTCGAGATAATCACGCGCTTTTTTGGCGTCTGGAAGATCTGAAAATAGCTGATCGTGGTACTGAGAGTTCATCGAATCCATAAGCACATACAATTGGTGTTTATCTGAAGCTGACACGGCATCTTGTGATGCCAAAATGGCTTGCTCTTGCTTTCCATCGGGAAGGGTCATCGTTTCATGAATACCCTTTATCCGTCCCTGTTCCATAACCACCTCGTGCTCAAACACCAGCTCTTTGCAGCCTGGCAGTTTTACTACAGTTCTGTGCTCCATCCTAGGTTCAGGGTTCGTAATAGCCGCAGCGACTCTCTGTAGCTCTCGTTCAGGAAGCTGCAACATGAGCTCCTGCACGCGAGCAATTTCAACTGCCAAAGCTTTTGTTAAAGCAGCATCAAGTTCGCGAGTTTTTGCTACAGACTGTCGCATCTGATCCCCAAAAAATGCTGTTGCTCGCAGAGGATCGCCTGGTATCTCGACGACTCTCTGCTCCATCTCAGACCTCTCCCAACCCAATCTAGCAGGCTCCGACGGTTGGACTGCTTGCCACTGGCCATCAGAGTACTCTCGTTCAGTTCGGACCAGTACTTCTGGCTCAGCTTTACCTGGAACGATCCTCTCAACAAGAGTTCGCTCCCGTACTTTAACAAGCTCGCCATCTTTGTACTCACACGCATAACGAAACCTCGCAGCCTTGTTCTCAGGTAACTCAGCAACATAATGACGGACGAGCAACCCATTACAAACTTCTTGTTCCTCTTTTTCGGCCAGCAGCGTCTCTATTGTCTTGCTCAGATCTGAAACGCGGCCAAGCTCTCTCAACTTGATCGCATGCATCTCGGACACACGAGAAACAGCTGCATCAACCATGCCAATCCGATGGGGTAGCCCGTTGAGCTCTTCGTGAATCTCGTGCCAACGTTTTTTTTCCACAAGCATTTCTTGAGCAAGGCCATTTTCTCTCATATTTTTGAGTTGTCGTTCAGGATCCAAAGCTCGAACAAGCTTATCGGGATCTCGAGCAATCTTTGGAAAAATGACCGAAGAATCAACACCAGCGAGTGAAGCAAGCCGCGAAAAAGCTTCCTTCTTTGTAAGACCATCTTTTTTTTCGATGTACGAAACGACGTCACCACCCTCATTACAGCCGAAACATTTAAACATCAGCTTCTGTGTATCGATTGAAAAACTTGGGCTACCATCCTCGTGAAAGGGACAGCAAGCCGTCCAACGTTTGTGATTACGCTTGTCGAGTTTTTGGAGATCACCGTATACAGCCTCAGCGGTCAAACGTGGCTTGACATGTTGTTCGAATCTCTGCCGAACCCCATCCCAATAAGCTTTTGCATCAAAATCACTTGCCATATCCCCTCACACTCCAACACTAGGCGGTTGAACTTCAGGCACTTTATTTGGCTGATGTTTTTCCGGTGATGCTGTCTCTTTAGGAACAAAATAGTGTTCCGCCGCCACTCGCAACTTTTCTGAGATGTGCTGATCTTTAGCTGTGTGCGGAGTCAACATGATGTACTCGTCCTGTTGAGTCAAAGTGTTACGAATTGTACCTTGGTCCGTCAACACATACGCTTTTGTATCCAGTTGACTCTTTTGATGGAGAGATTCTCCTACCTTATTGACGATGCGTCCGAGACAGTCAGGGCTTTGCACTCGAATCTTTGCATATTGGCTCCAATTAGCGCTGACAAATGCTATATCGCCGTGAGCATTTTGCGCTGCTTTGATGACTTCGCACAGAGTTCCCCGTTGATTGATCTGTTTGTCATCTCTTGTGAGGACCTGCCTTTCAGAGCTCTGTCCTTTGTCACGACTGGACACACTTGGCTCAATAGCCTTGTTAGGATCTTTGTCTTTGACTGTCTGTATCTGTCTGACATGAGTCAATCCAGCCGTTTCTCGTAAAATTTCCTGCCCTACATACCTCGCATCTTCATCACTCATCACAGACTTTCCAAAGCTTTTTTTCGCGAGGTCATTCTTCGTTTCTTGTAGCGCTTGCAACAAACGCTCCGTCGATTGCCGATCAGGAAGAACCAAAGGTAAAGAAATTTGTCTACTCTCTTTTTCTTGAGTTTTGACGACTCCTCGGAGATAGTCAACATGTTCTGAGAGATTTCTCGCAAAAACTTGATGTTCCTTCACACCACTTTGTTCTATGTCTTTCCGCATGGAATCAAGATTTTTAGCCAGTCTATCTGTCACTACTCCGCTCGGACTGTTCAAAGAAAGATCATATTTTTCTGGTACTCTCGACTCTAGGTTTTTTGCCAATGGTTCTGTTTTTTCTAAATTGACTCTCTCTTTTTCTGTAAATCCCAGAGATTTCTTCTCTAAATTCTGCGGATTTTTCTGTGGCATCTGTCGAAGATTTTCAATCTCTCGTTCACGCTCAGCCAGTTGACGCTCTAACGCTGCCACCCTTCTCATAACTTCGCTCATGGTATGGGAAAACTCCTCGCGAAGCTTCGCCTGCTGAGCAGCTTGAGAGCTCGTTGGCATCCCAAGTTCCGCGAGGTTGATGGTAATGGTGATATTCTGGCCGTTTTGTGAGGCTCGGACTGGGCCAGACCCATCGATTAACTGAGAATCAGGTGTGTTGACTCGAATGACGGCAGGTATCTGCGGCAATCCGACTCGTGAATCGTCGACAGTGGTTCCTCGATAACCCACTTCCAATCCACGTTTCTCACCCATATATTGCTCACTACGAAAGCTTTTGTCTTTTTTCCATGTCTCAGCCTGATGCTTTCCTGCATAAATTTCTAGAGCTCTATCGGCTTCTTTTTGATCGTCCCCATAAACATGCAAAAATGTATTCGGCGACATTTCTACTTCGTTATGAACAGATTTTCTCTTAAAGAAACCTAATAAAGACACAGTATCACTCCCTCATCAAAATGGATCACAGAAAAGCTCACTATCATCCCGTTCGTTATTCCTATCCTTCAGCTTTTGCATGACACAAGAACGAACAATACTCTGAACCAATTCAATCGTTTCAGAATACTCACTTTCTGAGTCTAGCGATAGTCCCGTAAAATCAAGAATAGTCTCTCTCGATATCACTTGCCCTGACGAGCCAAAGTGTACGTTGACTGCGACCTTTTCCTTCTTCAGCGAAATGCCTGGCACATCGGGATGGTCTGAGATCACCCCATTATCAGCGTTTATTTCGTAACTCACTCCACCATCAAGGCTTCCTTTTACAGCAGGACATCCATGCAACATGCCACGTGAAATCCTAACCTCCGCCAAAATTTCATTTGCTTTTTTTTCAACAACGGCGGGATGACCGTCTGGTGTATCTTGCAGCTCTCCAGCCCAAAACCGATACTCCTTCCGAAGACCTGAGCTCGGCTCAATGACAGTTCGAGCAGGTTCGTAACACCATTTTCCATCGTTCTTCTGGGGACGTCTATGTATTTTTCCATACTGAGTTGCCTCACCAGGAACACGAACGCCTTCATACCAGATCTCTTCAATAACCTGGCCTTCTCTGACAATTTCAATGGCTGGCTTGCCTTCACAGCCGTAGAATCCAGCCAGAAATTTTTGCTTTATCGTCGCACCAGCAATCGTGATATTTTTCTCTAAATTACCGTTTTCGTCAAACAATTCCTCACTAGTCGTTGTGATTCTCCGCTCAATCTTTCCTTTTGTATAGAATTCCTGAAGCAATATCTGTTCAGAAGTGTCCGAGTCTGCATCAAAGAGAATTTTCCTCGTAATGAATCCATCTGCGTAACCAATGAAGGTGACCTCTAAAAGGCCATTTTTGTGCAATTTACGTTCGCTCCACGCATCGAGTTGGATTGCCAACTCAACAATCAATTTCTCTCGTCCTTTATTCGGGATCACGACAGGCTCGTTTTTCATATCAAATTCCCACGTCTTCGTCGTAAAACCAAACATCAGATACGTACAGAAGTTCGTCAGAAAGTCCAGTTCTCACCTGTGCCCCGTGCAACCAGCTATTGGCTACAAATTCCACAGCACCATGCGCGGTTTTAAACAAAAGCCTTCGTTCAACTCCACCAAAATTCTGTTCCGCAACGCCTGTCGCTGCTGCAATATCAGAAACTTTAACCGGTAAAGAAAAATCCTTACCATTGACACGGAGGGTGCCCGTGTAATGCCACTGATGAGCTATCTTTGCGGAATACGGCGAACCATCATTCACCATGCCAAAGGCAAATATAGCTCGCACACCAAACACAGACAAAGATTCGCTTTTCCCTTCTCGTTGTGACGTCCAAAAACAAAACGATGTTGCCCAAGGAACTCCCTCCTGCCCAAGCCCAAACATCCCCCAAAGAGTGCTTGTTGCAGACTGAACGTCATGAGATGAGCAGGAATTCCACAGCTGCCGATACCGTGCTACTTGTGGATACTGAGAATAAACCGTAATCCGATCCTTTTTAAAAAGCCTTGTCGCAACGGGCACCATCCCAAGCTCCGCAGGGAGCGGCTGACCAATTGCAATCACTTTTGACTCGCCAGTATTACCCAAAAAGGTAACATTTTTGGCGTCGACATCGATCAAGATAGAACTCCAGCAACGATCGAGATACGCGATTTCTCCATCCCTGCAGGCCTCAACCAGACCTTGAGCATTCAGCTGCGCCGGCCACTTGCCGATTGGAACCTTTGTCCCTGACGGTTCCACAACATCCTCATAGACCTGCGGCAGCACATTTTGGCCCTGTCGGTCGCCAAAAGCGCCTTTTCCAATTTCCTCACCCGACTTCGACGAGCGAGAGCCGCACGACACCAAAAAGCCAGCAAGCAAAAGAGCAAAAGAATGAGTTCGCATCACGCCTCCAAAATTTAAACTGCAGTGACTATTCCTACGAACTATATCGTACACTAAGATTCTTAGAGTGTCTAGTACCGAGACAGACTCTTGTGCCTCCGAGAGGGTCATGGGCCCAGTATGGCTCCACTGGTTTTGGAGGGCTGTGGGGGGCTGATAGACCTTGCTTCCAGAGCCGCCACCGGGATTCGTGCAGAACAGCCCCTTATCTTTGCAAGTGCTTATT
>CAYWLC010000181.1:0-5605 GCA_964458895.1 uncultured Luteolibacter sp.
ACATCTTTACCGACGATGGAACAGACCTCACCAAGCTGAAGATTGTCGATGTCCGAGATACGCTGTTTGGCTTGGACACGAGCAATCCTAACGCGACGCCGCCGACGGTCGACCCCTATCCGAATGATATCCGTAAAGAAGTCGGGCAATTCGTGTTAGGGTCGACAACGACCAAACGTAATTTGATTGTCACCAAGATCGATCAGTACTCGATCGACGTTCGGAATGAAGTTAGGATTGCTGATATCCAAAGCACCAATGGACAGTGGACCGCAGGAACCAACTCGCCAACATTGTGGCTTGTCGTTTCCGACGGCTCGACCAAGCTTGAGAAAGAAACAGATTTACAGGGGAATGTTACCTACAAGACCGTCGAGCACCGATGGGAAGTCGAAGTGCGGTTTCGAGTTCAGAACTCATATTTGACGAATTCCCTGTGGCGAGCATCAAGTGGTGTTCCGGATTTTGAAAGCCGACCTTGGATTCGAGCCGTCCCCGAGTTGGCGCTTCAGACGCTTCCAGTGAACGCAAATAGCTTCGAAGTCTCAACCTTTACGTCTGCAGATGTCCAGTATGGAAACATGAAGTATCTGGGTGGAGATATCGTAGTCGACACGTTCACGGGGGATGTGCAGACGTCGCACTCCATGATTCTCGACAAGTCGGGCGGCAAAGCAGAGCTCCGCCTCCAGGGACTCATCCATGATTCGAGTTTGGTTCGAGACGGAAACGCCAACGCGCCTATCATCTACGCAGTTGTCGCTCGGAAGAATAGCCAAACGGCTCTCACCTCGCTATCGGGAAAGCTCAAGCTGTATCGCAATCAAGTCGAGGTCGGTTACCCATTCTCCACAGCGAATGTTGCCGTTACAGCTCAAAGCGGTGAGAAGTACATCCTCGCGATTCAGCCCCAGTCGCTGCCGAAAGATCCTGGCCTGTATATTTGGGAACTTGAGTTAACGGTCAACTCGGGTACCACCCCAGTCGTCTACTCGATCAAGGGCGAGATTCCGATCCTGGTCGGCGATCAGTTGGAGGTCGTTAGCGCCACCAATCCCAAAGGACTCAACGAAGAGTACGCGAATCCGTTCGGAGCTGGCTGGATGCTCCAGGGGGTACCGAGCTACATCTTTGACGATCGCGGAACGACCGATGTGGAAGACGATCGAATCCTCATGCACTTTCCTGGCGAGGGCACAAAGGTCTTTGATGCGAGTCCGGTCACGCTCGCAAACTTCGGATATTCAGGCGAACTGACTCCGATCCAAGTTGGAGCTAGCGGATTCGGGATCGATTTTCCTGACTACCAAAAGCCACCCTTGGAATTCGGTCGATTCACCGTTTCTGGCGGCGAATACACTTATACAACCGCGGATGGAACGCAGTATGTGGCTAAGAAATCGACGATGCACAACAAGCCGTTCCTGCTCATTGATCGCATCGAGCAGCCCGGTGTCAATTTCGTTCATGCCACCACAGCGGAATCGCAACGCCGTGGTTTATCTTTTGTTTGGAACACGTCCGATTCCCTACCTCATCCGGTCATCACCTTGGCGCGAGCTAGCGACTCGAGCGACACAACGTTTTTTTATGATGCAGATTACATGATCGATAAGATCGTGATCGGATCGAGAATCTACGATATCACTTTGCAGGAAGTCCCTACGGCCGACACGACCATGAATCGTAAGCAACTGGTGAATATCGAGGAAAACAATGCCAGCGCAGGTGGATTTGTAGCCCCGGGTGCCAATCATCAGTTTCAATACAATGCTGCCGGTTTATTGACGGCAGACAAATGGCTCGATACTCAGACAAACGTACTTTCTTCGGTCGCTATCGAATACGCCACAGGGCGCCGAATGGCAAACAAGGTAACGGTCGGCAATCTCGACCCATTTTGGTTGGACAACGCAGGAACGGTCGGGTTCTCGAACACGCGGAATCGTCTTTCGCAACTAGTCACCGAACTGAAACAAGTAATCACTAGTATCGACAAGTTCGTTGGCCCCGGCTCCGTGTCCAGCGCTGGGACCTGGCGCAAACTGTATCAATTCAATCAACGAGCCCAGCACGTAGGTACCGAAGAGCAATTCGCAGGCAACAAGATCAATGAAACCCAATACGTCTATAACGGTTTGGGGTCAGTCCAGTCCGAACGAGAGTTTGTCCCAGGTGCCAATCAATATCGAACGACATTCTATGTTTACGATTACCAAATCAAGCAGTCGTACAAGCTGGCTGCGAACGACTCGATTGCCGTCGACGATGTTACCCCCAAGTACGATCCCACCGACTATCGTGGAAATGTTGTTTATACGTTGAATGCCGGTGGACATACCGTCAATGAATACGAGACCGACAACGAGCGTGGCGCATCGGTCGGCGCCTTGGTCGTTTCCAAAGTCAATGCACCAATCGAAGGTTTCGACAAAGGGAAGAACAAGAACCTTCTCGAACAGACTACCACAAACTACATCCTCAATGACGATCGCCGAAAAGCAAGTATGTCGATCGATCGATACCTGAATTCGGACTACACGGAGTCATGGAAATACGATGGCAAGCAGTACTTGCTCTCGCACACGGACACGCTCGGCCTGGAGACCAAATACACATCCTACAACTCGCGAGCCCTTCCGGAAAAGGTGCAGGTTCTGGACGGAAATGATGTCGTTGAATCGACTTTGACCTATGATCCGGGCACGGGATTTCCGACATCCAAAATCACCAAGGTTGGATCGCAGACTCTTTCGACCGAGCTCACAACGTACGATTTGCGGGGCTTTTTGCGGGAAGAGAAAACCATATCCCCCCAGGGGCCGGTCCTTTCAAGGACCCAGTACGAGTACTTCGCCGACGGCAAGCTCTTCAAGTCCATTGATGGCAACGGCATCATTACAGAGCATCGTTACAACGCTGCCAGGAATTTGGCTGGAACCAAGGTCGCAGCCGGATTGCAGTATTTCAACCGCAACCTCGGCGCCAACACAGGTGTTGGTCAGGACATGGAATACACCTATTACTCGGATGGCAGCCTAAAGCAAACCAAAGACCTCATCAACAACAGGGTTCTGAGCGTCAATTACTATCAACACGGCGCCAACTTGGTCTCAAGTTCCGGCAGCTACTTTGGCACCCGTTCTTGGATCACCACACCCAACGTGGCCGGGGCCATTGACGCGAGCGGCCAACCGACAACGAACCAGGTCGACGTGGTCATGAACGAGACGGATGGCCTAGGCCGAGTCCATTTGACCGACAATTTGCTGCAAGGTGGATTACAGAAGTTCACGTACGGCGACATTCGCAACGATCGACCGACCAGAATTGAAAGCTCCCAAGCTGCACACGCTAGCGGCAGTCAGCAACTCATTACCGAGATCCGCATGGACAATCGCGGAAACGTTCTCTACCAAAAAGTTGGGGATGCAGCACCGCAAATCAATTCGTATGACGAGCTGAACTTGATGTACCGTTCCGATGTCAAGGCGACCTACGGTCAATCGTTCTACCAAATCACAGGACCGACGGGTTTGGTTCTCCTTTCGACCGAAACACGTCGCTCGAGCGCAGCACAACCGGTTACCGCCGTCACCGCCAATCTGTACGACACGCGAGGTCGGCTGGTCATTTCCAAAGATCCCATGTTTGGAATTGAGGAAGGGGTCGGAATCAGCACGGTTAAGTATTCTTTCGAGAACAACATGCTGCTAACCCTTACCACTGACCGAGTTGGCAATTCCTCCTCCACCAGAACCGATGCGCTCGGACGGGTCGTCGAATCCATCAGTCCACGCAAAGTCTCGACCACTTATCAATATGACATCATGGGCAACTTGAAGCAGCAAAGCTCTCCTGTTGATACCGGTGTGAACCTAACCCAGTCCTGGGAGTACGACCAACTCAATCGACAACGTCAATCGACCTATGCAGGTCGCACTTCGTACACCGATTATTTTGACGATTCATTGACCGTCGTCAGTACGGATCACAACGACTTGATCTCAAGGACGAAGACCGATGCACAGGGGCGACTCCTGCAAGTGACGACTCCGAGCCAATTGTCTACGTCGGGCACCGCCGCACTCCCCAAGCTGACCACGTATTCATACACATGGAATGAAGCAGGCGACTATCGGATCGAAGAATCTATTGATACGTTTGCCGTGGCGGGTAGCAATGGACAGAGCCCCAATATGAATCATCCTCAGCTTCAAAAGTGGAAGCGGAAGATCTCAGTAGCGGGTCCCGTCGTTCAATCGGAAAAGGCATTCGGGACAGGTTCGTATACGGTCGACCGCACCGTCAACCTCGACAAACTTGGGCGTGCAGAATCCTCGACAACCAACCTGCGAACCACCACCTCGACTTTCGACGACTCGGAAACAGGGATCGGCATGTCTCTCGGCGTCATTCGAACGGGCGAGGCAAATATTACCAATGCCTTCGACTCGGCTGGTAATCGCGTGCAGATGATCAAAGACCAAGAGCGGACCCGAACGGCTTTCGATAGCCTTTCTCGCATCGCCTCGCAGTTCGTTATCTCGGTCAACTCCGTGTCCGATTCGATCATCCGAACGTACAAAGGCAAAGAAACTAGCAGTATCGACGAATCGCTGGCAACAACTATTCGAACGACCAACGCCTCGACGGGCATATCCACGGTGCAGCGCTCCAAACCGTACACACCGGAGCACTCGATTTCGATGAGTTCCGACTACCTAGGGCGAACCAAATCTCGGACAGAGACCGGTCTGGGAACCTCGACCTATATCCACGACATCTACAGCAATCTACTCAGCGAAACGGATGCCTTTGGCCGGACGCAATCCTGGATTCGCGACGCCTTCGATCGCGTGATCAGCCACACGAATTTCGCCGGACAAACGACGACCTGGACCTACGACGCTTGGGGAAAAGTCTTGTCGCAAACGGATCCGAACTCCCTGTCGACATCGTACACCTACGATGAAAGGAGCCGAGTCCTCAGCGTTACCGATGCCGATGGGGGGGTGACAACCACGGTCTATGACGTCAAGGGCCGGAAAATCTCTCTAACGACACCGAACGGCCAAACGACCTCGTGGACCTACGATATCTACGATCGCGTTCTGACCGAGACCAATGCCCTGACTCAGACCAAAACATTCGGTTACGATGCGGCGGATCGCAAAACGCTGGTCATCAAGCCCGACGGGAACAAGATCCAGTATACTTATGGGAACGGTTCGAACCCGACCAAGGAAGAATGGTTGGTTGGGACCAACGTGATCGAGACCCTCAACTTCCAATACGACGCAGTCGGCAAAATGACCTCGGCCAGTGACTCTGCGACCAGCCTCGAGTTCACCTATACCGATGGATTGCTCTCGCGGGAGAAACAAACCCTCGCGCCGAGTGTCATCGCCCAGTCGGATTACATCTATGCGGGCGGCCAAGTCCGAGAAGTTGCTCTCAGCCTGGGAGCTTCCGCCACGTTCGATTCGAAGGTTTCGTATACCTATACCGCTAACGGCCAGGTTGCCACTCTGCAGCAGACTGGCCCAATGACCGATACCAAGAGCATCCGCTACAGCTACGACCAGGCCGGAAACCGGGTCCG
>CAYWLC010000182.1:0-5585 GCA_964458895.1 uncultured Luteolibacter sp.
ACCCGCCGCCGCACCACGACCGCACGCCCAACCAAGCCGAGTTGCGTGACATCTCCCGCCACATTTCCGATACCGAGCGCACCTCCGCGGAGGCCGAGGGCGAAACCAAACAGATCAAACTGTTCGAATACCTCCAACGTGTCGCGGAACAGCACGATCCTCATGTGTTTGACGGCATCATCACCGACGTCCGCCCGATGGGATTGATGGTGGAAATCCCGGACATGGGCGTGCGCGGCGTGGTCAAGCGCGAGGACCTGCCGACCGGTCGCTGGCGCTTGGAAGCCCACCGCAAGGCATGGGTTTCCGCTGACGGAAAAGTCGTGCAAATGGGCATGCGCATCCCGCTCCACGTCACCGGCTTGGACCGCGAAAAACGCTTTGTGGATTTCTGTCTGGCCGGCCCGCCCACCAGTGGCGGCATCAAAGCGATCAGCCCCCGGCCCGTGCCCGCCGCCAAACACCACGGCAAACCGAAACCCAAAGCCGCCGCCAAGGCCGGCCCGCCCGTGGCCCCCAAAAAACAACGCAAGCTGCGCCACAAACGCAGACGCTGAGGCCGCAGTCATTCCAACATCGACAGCCACCCTGTGTCCGCTCATGCTCCGGCCCATGAGTCCGATCACCATTTCCTCCCTCAAGGAACTCGCGGGTGAAACCCCGGTGCTGGCCGCCGTCCATGCCCAGCTCCAGTCCCGCGCCACCCGCAAGACCAAGGCCGACAAACCTTACCTCGAACTCGTCTTCGCGGATTCCACCGGAAATTTTCACCTCAAAATCTGGTCGGACTCACCCGTCTATCAGCAGGCGGACGCGCTGGCCACCAACGATGTCATCCGCCTCGACGGCAGATGGACCCAAAACTCGTATGGCATCGAGGCCCGCGACCTCTCGTTCCATCCGCCCGATGAAAAATCGTTGGATGCCTTCTTAGCCGGAGATCCCGTGACCCGCGAAAAACAGGACCGCGATTTTGCCATCATCCAGCAGCTCTGCGAATCCATCGCAGGGCCCCGCCTGCATGCGCTCTGCCAACGGTTCTTCTCCCAACTCGGCGAGCGCTTCCGCCGCACCGCCGCCGCCAAACGCAACCACCACGCCCGCCGCGGCGGCCTTGTCGAACATGTCTCGCAGATGATGCGCGCCGCCGACGCCCTGTGCCCGGTCTATCCGGAACTCAACCGCGACCTCATTCTAACGGGAGTGTTGTTCCACGACTGCGGCAAGCTCTGGGAAAACGCCTACCCGGAACGCGGCTTCACCCAAATCCTCAGCACCCACGGCGAAATGATGGGCCACATCCCGCTCGGCATCGAACTGGTCAACAAACTCTGGCGCGAATTGCTGGAATCCCCGGAGGCCGCCGCCTGGGCCGACCTCAAAACCACCGCCGAGGACACCCGCCTCCACCTGCTCCACCTCATCGGCAGCCATCACGGCGAATACGAATACGGCTCGCCCGTCCTGCCCCGCACCCCCGAGGCTTTCGCCCTCCACTACATCGACAACCTCGACGCCAAACTCGAAATGGTCCGCGACGCCTACGCCCAATCCCAGGAACTCGCACCTCACATCTTCGAACGGGTGTTCCCCCTGCCTAACAATCTCGTCCGCCCGCTGGCACCGTTTCTAACATAATATGCCCGCGCCGCCACCCCGGAAAACCGGACCTCGTGTCAAATGGCAGGGACCGCGCTCCGGGCGGTCCGGGAATGAAAAGGGATGAGCGATCCAAGTGCGAAGCCGGAAAGTCGCGCCATGGTTTGCCATTCTCCCCCATTTTCACGGACCGCCCGGAGATGTCCTGCCTTTACGGGGTGGGCTCCCGCGCATTGTGGCGTTGCGTTCGGGTTGTAAACTGCGATACTACGGGAGTGAGACGCCCCCTCCCTCTGCGGATGATGTTGCTTGTTGGTGCCGCCATGGCGGTGCTGGCCGGGGGCTGTGCGCCGTCCTATTCCACGGTGTGGTACCAGAAAGCGCAGAGCACCAAGGAGGACACTTTCGGTTACCGGAAATGGATCTCGACGGACGTGGAGCTGGATGTGGTGATCATCGGCATCCACGGGTTTTGCGGCGCGTCCATCGATTATACCAATCTGGGAAACCATTTGTTGGAGCACCAACCGCGGACCGGACTCTATGCCTATGAAGTCCGCGGCCAGGGCAGCGACCCGATCCGCGAGCGGCGCGGGGACATCGGCGACCCCAAGGATTGGTCTCGGGATTTGTTTGCCTTCACCCAACTGGTGAGAGAACGCCACCCGGATGCCAAGGTGATCTGGTTCGGCGAGAGCATGGGTGCCCTGATTGCCACCCACGCGTGGCGGGAGTCTCCGACCGGGGCTCCGCCCTGTGACGGATTGATCCTTTCATCGCCGATCGTGCGTTTCCGCGATGATATCCCGGCGTGGACGCCCGGCTTGCTTCAAATCGCGGCCACCACCGTGCCGCTCGCCCGCATTTCGCTTGAAACCTTGTCCGGCGGGCAGGATGTGCAAATGACCCAGTCGTCACACCACAACGAGCAAGTGAAAAAGAACGCCTACAACATCGAAGCCTACACGCTGCGTTTGATAGGGGCCTTGAGCAACCTGATCGATACCATGAACGATTGCGCCGCCAATTTGCACTCGCCGGTCCTGGTGCTGCATGGTGGGCAGGATTATTTCAACAACGACTCCGATGTCCGGGGCTTTGTGGCCCGCATTCCGGCAGGGACATCCCAAACCTATAAAAACTACCCCACCGCCTATCATCTGCTGATGTATGACGCGAAAAAAGAGGTGGTTTTCAAGGACATCGAACACTGGCTGAACCGCTTGCGCTGGCATCTTATCAAAAATTAATCCCAGATTGGCAGGATTCGCCTTGACGGGTCGGTTTCCATGGCCATCCTTCGCGCCCCCGCAACTCCACCAATTTTCATTATGGCCCGCATCTGCTGCATTCGAGGAACCCAAGTCCGCTCCGGCGGCAGAATTCACCGCTCCGGTCTGGCCAAGAAAAAGGGCGGGATTGGTCGGCACGTCACCAAAGTGGTGAAGCGCACCGTTTCCCCGAACCTTCAAACCAAGCGCCTCTGGGTGCCTGAATTCAATGGTTATGTGCGCCTCAAGCTGAGTTGCCGCGCCCTCAAGACGATGAATAAAAACGGCGTGTATGCCACCCTCAAAAAGGCCGGCCTCGTCTGAACCTGTTAGGATCACCCCATCACGCAGGGCACCAGCACGCCGTCGCTCATGCCGTGGATTTTCTTTTTGTCCGCAGGGACGATGGTGGCCAGGCTGCCGCCGAAGGTCGTTTTTCCCGCATTGTTGGTGAAGAAATACGGGCACAGGCGAACCCGACCCTGCATCATTTCCACCGATCCGTCGTCGCGGAAGACCGGGTGGGTGATCCTGCGACCTTCGCGGAATTCCTGAAGGATCCACGGTTGTTCCGAGGATTGCGCGAGCGCGTGATCGAGTCGCTCCGCCCATTGTTTGGACGGCATGTCATGGCCGATGAACACGCCGCGGGACCCCCATGCGGTCTCATGAAATCCGCTCACCTTGAGAACCAGTTGCCGGTCCTTTTGGCTGAAGCCCGCCACGTCCTCCCAGGAATGTGCGTTGAGCCGGGGCAGCGCGGCGTGGGGTGGCAAGGGCGTGGGATCGAGGACCCAGCCGAAGGGCACCAGCTCGTGCATGCGGCTGAGGTGATTGCCGCGCAATGATTGTTCCCAGATTTTTTTCAGGGCGGGCGACCACAGCAGCGCGAGCCACAGCTTGTCCTCAAGGTGCGGCTTGAACGGTGGCGTGATTTGGAATTTCCCGGCGGCGGCACCTTCGGCGAGCTTGCGCGCGCACGGGATGGATTCCCAATCGAAGAGTTCGAAAAACCGATAGAGCGCCCGCCCGTCCGATTGGTATTCCTCGGCGGACGCCACGTCCCATGCGGCACCGAGTTCTTCGGTTAGCCAGCGCATTTCCGGCAGGTAATTCGCGGATTCTTCGGATACGATTACCGTTCCGGCCTCCGGCAGCAGCGATCGAAACCCCTCGACCATGCCCTCCGCTCCACCTAACACCTCGAAGCCCGCCTTGCCATACACTCGCGCCAGCCACGCCGCCACGCCAATCCCGCCCGGCACGCTGTCCAACTCGGTCATCGCAAAACCATCCTCCGTGAGAATCAAATCCGGGCGGAACACCCGGGGAAACTGCCCGGCGGTCCGAGGCTCGCGTTGCAGCCGCACCAGCCACTCGGGTTTCCCTTCATCTAGCAATTCCGCCAGCCACCCCGGCAGTTTACCTGCCGCACTGCGACGGTAAATCGCGTCGCATGCCTGCTGGAACCGCGCCAGCGAATGCCCCATGGCCATCATCTGCGTGGCTTCCGCACGACCCAGCCTCAAGGGTTCCGGCGACCACCGCCACGCACCACCGCCAAACAGCCCGCCCTCAGGCAGGCCGTCACGCAATTCCGAAAGACTCAATCCCATGTCGCCCCGAACTATCACCCCAATTCCCCATTTGCCAAGCTGGATCGTGGATCGCGGAATGAACCGCCCATGAAGGCAGGGACCGATCTCCGAGCGGTCCGGTGAATGAAATGCGATGAGCGATCCCATGCGAAGCCGGAAAGGCAAGCAGGGGCGGAACTGCCGTTGGCCGCTCCGCTCCGGTTCTGATCCGCCCAAGACCATGAGGCCCCAATGGAGCGCGTCAAACACCAGGCCTTGTCATCCCATGGGCAATCGGCGGATCAGAGTCCGCCGCTACTTGGCTCAGTGTTCTTGATCCAGACGGAAAATGCTTTGGCACCAATTCGCGCCAGCGGCGCGCTGTTTGGTTTGGAATTTCATCATTCGTCATCCGTCATTCGTCATTTGATTGACGATGGATGAACTCCGATTGTTGATTTTCGATCTATTGGGCGAGGTCAGCCTCACGCCTCCAACAAAGCGCGGACCATGGCGGGGTCGAGTTTGTGGGTGATGTCGGCGTCGGCGAGCAGGCTGGAGGCGAGTTTGGCCTTGTCCTGCTGGAGTTGGTGGATGCGTTCCTCGACGGTGTCCTGGCAGAGCAGTTTGTGGACGAAGACCGGCTTGTCCTGGCCGATGCGGTAGGCGCGGTCGGTGGCCTGGGCTTCGGCGGCGGGGTTCCACCACGGGTCGTAGTGGATCACGGTGTCGGCTGCGGTTAGATTGAGGCCGGTGCCGCCGGCCTTGAGCGAGATGAGGAAGAGCGGGACTCTGCCGGTCTGGAAATCATCAACCAGTTTGCCGCGGTCCTTGGAGGAGCCGGTGAGCTTGAGATAAGCAATCCCAGATCTAACAAGATGCGCCTCGATGAGCGCGAGCATGGAGGTGAACTGGGAGAAGATGAGGATGCGGCGGCCCTCCTCGATGAGGACCGCCAGCAGTTCTGTCAGAAAATCGAGTTTTGCCGATTCATGGATGGTGTTGGCGAACTCGTCGGGCAGCAGGCGGGGGTCGCAGCAGATCTGGCGGAGTTTGAGCAGGGCATCGAGGATGACGATATGGATCTGGTCCATGCCGCGGGCGGCGATGGCCTCGCGGACGCGTTTGTTCATGGCGG
>CAYWLC010000183.1:0-972 GCA_964458895.1 uncultured Luteolibacter sp.
GCGTGCGCCGCTGCGTGCTCGTGGAAAACCTCAGGATCATCTGACCATGATTCCCGCCCAGGTCGTCGGCCATGCCGTCAGCAGTCATTCACATCCCTCGCTCAAGGGATTCAAGATGCTGTTGTGCCAACCCCTTGGCTTCGGAGGAACACCCGAAGGCTCGCCCATCGTCGCCATCGATCTCTTCGGCGCCGGCCTTCACTCGAAGGTCTTCGTCTCCACCGACGGCGTCGGTGCCCGCCACCTCGTCCACAACGAAAAATCACCGATTAGAAACTTCATCCAGGGAGTCGTCGATTGAATAAAAGCTGAACCTACTAATGCGCATCGCCCAAGTCATCGGCCGGGTCACCCTGAGTGTCCAAGATCCCTCCTACAAGGGAGGTCGTTGGCTCGTGTGCAATCCGCTGGATGCCGGACACCTCAACACTGCCTGCCAGACACGGCCACCCCTATCTAACCAATTCTCCCTGGTGGCATACGATGATCTGGGCGCCGGTGAAGGTGACATCGTCGGCATCGTCGAGGGTGCCGAGGCCACCGCTCCGTTTGATTTTGATATTCCCATTGATGCCATCACCGTCGCTGTTTTTCAATCCCTTAACTACCAACCACCCCTTCCCTAACAAACCAAGCCCATGAGAAAACAAGTCTTCACCGCCGCCGACATTGAAGCCCATCTCAAAGCCGGAAAATCCGCTGCTGATATCCCCGCGCACGCGGTGCTCACGCCATCCGCCAAGGATGTGCTGCGCGACGGACTCGTCCAAGTCCGCGGCGGCGGGAGTTTGCCTGCCGCTTCCAAATCCCCCGCCGAACCGATCCTGCCGGATTACGAATACCGGTGGACACCCGGCACCGACCCGAAAACGCCTGCGGAAATCCAGGCGTTCTTCCATTCTCCCGCCATCGTGGAACTCAAACAACGCATGGTCGATATCGGCAAACGCATGTGGGCGCGCGAATATACCG
>CAYWLC010000183.1:982-5523 GCA_964458895.1 uncultured Luteolibacter sp.
TCGTGCTTTGCACCCCCACCCTCGTTTCCAAGGGATTCATGACCGTCGAACAAATGTGCCTCGTCGATATGGAGGGCAAACAACTGGCCGGGAAATACAAGCGCACCTCCGAGTGCATGACCCACCTCGCCATCATGAAACGCCAGCCGAAGGCCAAAGCCTGCTGCCATGCCCACCCGCCGCACGGCACCGCGTTTGCCGTCGCCGGGGTGCAACCGCCGACCTGCATGATCCCCGAGGCGGAGGTGTTTCTCGGCCAGATCGGTCTATCAGAATATCAGACCCCCGGCTCCGCGGCCAATGCCAAGGTGGTTGGCGATGCCGCCGTCGATCACATGGCCGTGCTCATGGTCAACCACGGTGTCATCACCTGGGGCAAGGATGTCGAGGACGCCTATTGGAAAATGGAAAACGTCGAGTCCTACTGCAAAACCGTCTGGGTTGCCTCCCAACTCAACGGCGGCAACCTGCTCACCATCACCGGCGGTCAGGCCAAGGAACTCATCAACCTGCGCAAGACCCTCGGCATGGATGACAAACGCGCCAACTGGCAGGAATGCCAACTCTGCGACAACGCCGAATTCAGCCCCGGTTCCGTCTGCCGCGTGCCCGATCAAGCCGCTCCGTCTAACAACACAGGCAGGCTCGACCCCGAAGCCGAAAAACTCGTCCAGGCCCTGACCGACCAGATCCTGGCTTCGATGAAGTGAGTCGATGCGTTCCATCATGGGGAACGGGCGGCTCGCCCGTTTTTCAATTGCTTGGGCATTGACGAGATTTGAGCATTTCGGGCGGGCCACCCGTGCCCCACTTGAAGCCCTCCCCCGATTATTCGACATTTCCCCTGTCTCCGCCCTTGCCACGGTGCCGTGGAACAGGTTGACTCCCGGTCTCTTCCTCTTCCCCACCGTGAAAGCCCACGAAATTTACTCCGCCGTCGATCCCGCCATTGTCACCCAAATTCTCGATTGGTTCCGCGCCAACGACAAGAATGTGTACAAATCCGCCGTGGCCACCCTGGCGGGCAACCGCAAATTGCGCCCGGTTTTCATCCAGAAAAAATCGCTCGCCGATCAATACGCATGGGTCCACAAAACCCTGAAACTCAACGCCTGTGAAACCATCGGCGAACACCTTCTGCAGGCGTACCTGATGGCAGGCCAGCAATCCTTGCTCGCCATGTTCTGCGATGGACTTGGAATCCCTCATGATGGCAAGGGCTCCGTGGTCGGCGACTTGCCGAAAAAACTCGATCCCGCTCGCCTCACCGAAACCATCGATCGCCTGTTAGGTCTCTTCGATCCCAAGCTGCTGACGCTTTACCTCCACTGCTTCAACCTCCAGACACCCAATGGCTGGCCGGAACTCACGGAAAAACTCAATTCCGACGAGCGCCTCGTGCTTGGGGAAAAAGCTGAAAACTGAAATGCTGAAAGTTCCGCGCCATTTTTCATCTTCATTTCAGATTTTCAGCATTCCAGCGTTTCAGGATTTATTCCGCCCATGCCCAAGGTTTACCTTAAAACCTACGGTTGCCAGATGAACGAACGCGACTCGGAACAGGTCGCTCGCATGTTCATCGAGGGCGGCTACACGGTCACCACGAACGAACGCGAGGCGGATGCCGTTCTGATCAACACCTGTTCCGTTAGAGACCAGGCTGAACAGAAGGCACTAGGCAAAATGGGCAGCATGATTCATCAGGGGCGTGCCCGCAGGCATGTGGTGTATGGGTTCATGGGCTGCATGGCCCAGTCGCGAGGCAACGAGTTGTTCAAAACCCTGCCCGGACTGGATCTGGTGGTTGGCACGCAGAAATATCATAAGGTTTTCGAATACGTGGACAGCATCCTCCGGCGACGGCTCGAAGCCCGCATGGACGAACCCGCCCTCTCGCTGCGCGGCGCTTCGGTTTGTGATACGGAAGAAGAGGAGGGTTCGCAAAACACCATCCGCGACCACCTGCCGAAACCGCACGCGGCATCCGCCTTCGTCTCGATCATGCAGGGCTGCAACATGCGTTGTTCGTTCTGCATCGTCCCTGACACCCGCGGCAAGGAACGCGGCAGATCGATTGCGAACATCATCGCCGAAATCCGTCGCCTCGCCGCCAGCGGCGTCAAGGAGATCACTCTGTTAGGCCAGATTGTCAACCTCTACGGCCGCGGTGAGTTCCCGCGCGTCGATGGCAAATCGCCGTTCGTGCAGTTGCTCGAAGCCGTGCATGAAATCGACGGCATCGAGCGCATCCGTTTCACCTCCCCTCACCCGATCGGCTACCGCGACGACCTCATCGCCGCCTTCACTTATCTGCCGAAACTCTGCCCGCACATCCATTTCCCGATGCAAAGCGGATCGGACCGCATCCTGCGTGAGATGCGCCGCCCCTATCAGATCTCGAAGTTCATCGAAATCTGCGAGAAAATGCAATCCGCCCGCCCCGGTCTGGCCATCACCACCGACATCATCGTCGGCTTCCCGGGTGAAAACGAGGACGACTTCCAAGCCTCCGTCGATGTCGTCGAACGCCTGCAGTTCGACAACGCCTTTGTGTTCCGCTACTCGAAACGCCGCAATACGCCGGCTGCCGACATGGACGGCCAACTCGGCGAACCCGAAAAGGAAGCGCGCAACCAACGCCTGTTAGATGTGGTCAACCGCATCGCCATGGCCAAAAACGCCGCACTCATCGGCACCCGCCAGCAGGTGCTCTGCGAAGGCCCGTCCAAGACCAAGGCCACCCGTCTGATGGGTCGCAACCCACAGAATAAAGTCGTCATCTTTGATGGGGACCCGGCCCGGATGACTGGCCAGCTCATTGACGTGCAAATCGAGGAATCCGGCGGGTTTTCGTTGTTCGGGACCGCCACCTTGCCTGCCTGAGGCATTTCTTGCGCTTTCAATTGTCGGCATTCGCGCTATCTTGCCCGCGTCCATGACAAAAATCATTCTGCTTTTCAGTTGGCTCAGCGCTTTCTGCGTGTGGGGACAGGATGCTCCCACATCCGAGTCTCCTGCCCCGCCATCCGCCCAAAGCGTGGGCATTCCCGACGACGGCTCCCGCGTGTCGGTCCTCGGATACCACGATTTTTCCGAGACCGCCAAGGAAACCGCGATGCGCATCCGCACCTCGAAATTCCGCCAACAGATGGAAAGCATCCGCCAACTCGGAATCCCGGTCATCTCCCTGCAGGACTATCTGGCGTGGCGCAAGGGCGAAACAGCCATTCCCGAGAAAGCGATTCTTCTAACATTCGATGACGGTTGGAAATCCGTTTACACCGACGCGTTTCCCATCCTCAAGGAGTTCGGTTATCCCTACACCGTTTTTCTATACAAGAACTATGTCGATGGCGGTGGCAAGGCTCTATCAAGCTCCATGATTCAGGAAATGCTCAAGGCGGGTGCGTCCATTGGCAGCCACTCGGTCACTCATCCCTATCCGAATGTCCTCAAGAGTTACCGCAAAAAAGGTGTCGACGCCTACGACGCCTTCCTGCGCAAGGAAATGGGCGAGTCCAAACGTTTTCTCGAAGCACGTTTTGACTTGAAAGTCTGCACTTATGCCTATCCCGGCGGTTACTATAGTCAGGAAATGCTTCCGCTCGCCAGGGAGTTCGGATACACCGATCTCTTTACCGTTCTGCCCGGCAAAGTGAAACGCTCCACACCGGGTGAGACCGTGCCGCGCTACATGATTCTTGGAAACCACGACAAGGTTTTTGAACTTGCCACCACCTTCCGCGAGGGCACCAACTCCGGCGCTCCGGGTATTCTAGCAAACGCGCCCCAGCCCACCCCCTACCCGGTTTTACCCGAACCCGGTGCCATCATCAACACCCGCCTCCCCGAAATTTCCGCCGATCTCGCGAAAGTCGAGGACCTCGACCCGTCCAAGCTGGTCATGAAGATCTCCGGATTCGGCGAAGTCCCTGCCGCCTTCAATCCCGACACCCGAAAATTCTCCTGGCAGGTCAACCGCCGCCTCCGCCAGCCAACCTGCCAGGTGGCCGTCACCTGGAAAGACACCGCAGGCAAAGCCCCGGAATCCCCGCTCCGCTGGTCATTCCAAATCGACCGCGCCTCGGCCTACCTTCCTGAATAACTTCCAACTTCCAACATCTAGCAAATCCATGTTCTCCAGCCTCTCGGACAGCCTCGACAAGACCTTCCGCAACCTCCGCGGCGTCGGTCGCATCTCGGAAAAAAACATCGCCGACGCCCTGCGCGAAATCCGCATCGCCTTGCTGGAAGCGGACGTCGAATTCGGCGTGGCCAAGGATTTCATCAGCCGCGTGAAGGAGAAATCCATGGGCGAGGACGTCCTGAAGTCGATCAAGCCCGGAGAACAAATCGTCAAGATCTTCCACGACGAACTGGCCGTATTGTTAGGCGGCGACCAGGCCCCGCTCGATCTCAACCCGCCGGCCCGCATCCTCATCTGCGGCCTCAATGGAGCCGGTAAAACCACCACTGCCGCCAAACTCGCCAACCGCCTGAAAAAAGAAGGCCGCCGCCCGCTGCTCATCGCCTGCGACCTC
>CAYWLC010000184.1:0-5474 GCA_964458895.1 uncultured Luteolibacter sp.
TGATTTCCCATGACAACTTCCCTTCAATATCCGCCGGTGCCAGCATATTAGCGTTCTGCTGAAAATTGAAGCCCCCCCCGCAACCATGAAGTGCCCCAAGTGCAATAGACACGAAGACGTGGTTTGCCATGGCCGCCGATACGCGATGTATCCATCGGGTTGTCTCGTCGTGATTGGGCCATTCCTAGCGATCATCCATCAGGCATCTACCCCGGTCGATTACGAGTGCAAGAGTTGCGAGTTGAAGTTCGGCAGGAGAAGCACAGCGGCAAAGATTGTGCTATTTGGCATTCTCATATTTGTGGCGTATTTGATTTGGATTACCTTTGATGATATTTCGAATCTATCAGAATAATGGCAGGCATCCACTACTAATCCACGAAGAGCAGAACAAGTCATGCATCTCAACCGCCAATCTCCAACAGCCAACACTCAACTCCAATTTCCAAAGTAAGAGAAGCAGCCGCGCGGTGTTTCTTGCAGTCGGTTTCGACACGCGTGAACAGGATGGCGACAAGTCAGTTTGTCGGGTGATGCCTATTGGATGTACCTTTCTTACGCCGCCGCCCGCGTTCCCAGAATCCGCAATCCCTGACCGATATAGACAATGGTGGACCAAACCGTGAACACCGAGGCCACGATGCAGGGCCAGGTCGGCGAGATAGGCACCACCTTGAGCATCACCCAGCCAAGAGCGAACATCTGGGACGCCGTGCACACCTTGCCCGACCAATGGGGAGAGATATGAACCTCGTAGCGGTTCACCTGAAGATATTTCACACCCACGAGAATAAGGGTGTCCCGCAGGAAAACGATCACCGCAAACCACGCCGGAAGCCGCCAACCCCCTTCCCCCCAGTCGGTGATGGATAGCACCAGAACTCCTGTTAGAAGCAATGATTTGTCGGCGATCGGGTCAAGGAAGGCACCGAACTTGGACATCTGGTTGAAGCGCCGGGCGACCCAGCCATCGATGCCATCGGTGGAGGCGGCGGTGATGAACATCCCCAGTGCCCACCAGCGCAATGATTCATCGGGATGTCCGGTTTTCACCGTGTGGCCATAGGCCAGGGCCAGCACGGCATAGACCGGCACCATGAGGATGCGGGTGATGGTGATTTTGCTGGCGAAGGTCACACGAGGTCGAGGTAGGGTTTTGCCAATGCCGAATAATCCAACTCTCCCAGGCCGGCGTCACATAATTGCGCCATGCGGTGTGAGACCGCTGCGATGGCGGGCGTTTGCAGTCCGGCGGACGCGGCCAGCGCCAGCATGTACCGGCTATCCTTGCCCATGTTGGCTAGAGAGAAATGGGTTTGGAAATTCCCGCTGACCATCGTGGGAAACTTCATCGCCGCCAGAGGTGATCCGCTTACGTTTTCAGCGACTGCCCGGATCAGGCAGTCCGGCTGCACCCCGTGGCGCGTGGCGATCGCCAGAGCCTCCGCCATTGCCTGCACCGTGCATGCGGAAAGCAGATTGGTCGCCAACTTCACCACCGTCGCCGCGCCCGCCGGGCCGCAGTGGAGGCGCGACTTGCTGGTGATGGATAGATACCCGTCAAGCCGCTCCGCCAGGGCCGCATCCCCGCCGGTATAATAGACCAGCAGCCCGTTGTCGGCCGCACCCTTGCTGCCCGTGAAGGGCGCGTCAAGAAACCCGCATCCCTTGTCTCTGCAGAACTCCTCCAGGCATTGGGTGGTTTCCAGATCCACCGTCGAGTGGTTCGCCACGACGCAGGATGATGTTAGAAACGGTGCGATGCGTTCGGCCACAGCCCTTACGGCAGGTGCGTCTTTCAGATAGAGGGAAACCACGTCCGCCCCGTCCACCGCCTCTTCCGGCGTGGAGTATTCCCCAGCCATCCCTTTCGGCGTGCGGTTCCAACACGAAACCCGCCAACCCGAATTCATCAGGCGCCGACATGCGCGCGACCCGATGATGCCGAGCCCCAGAACCGCGGTTTTCCCTAACAATTGATCACTCATTGTTTCCGTTGCAATGCGAGTTCCACCAGTTTGGCCGCTTGCCTGCGGATTTCCTTCATGAGCTGCGGGGTCGGCTGTTCGCCATCCTTGAGCGCCATGGCCTGGCGCAGGCCGGCCAGCACATCGCGCATTGCGCGGTAACTCGGTCGTTCGGAAATCCTGGGTTCCAGTCCGCCCACCGACTCGGTGTAATAGTCCGCGATATCCTCGCGCATCACCTTGCGCGCCCTCTCCATCGAGAACTGTTTGTCGACCGCCACAGTGGAGACCTCCAGTGCCCGGATCCACCCGCCAAGGGATATCAAATGGGCTAGATCCGCATCCCGCAAACTCACCAACTCGGCCTCCACATCGCGCTGCGTCGCGGCGAGTTCCATCTTGAGTTGGGCCACATTCTTATTCTTCGCGCTTTCCAACAAACTGGCGGAGTGGCGGTTCACCCGGTCCCCCGCACCCAGCGCCTTGCCGTAGCGTGTCAGATCCTTGGCCATGCCCTCGACTTTTTCCATCTGCTCGGCCTGCACGATCAGAAATCCATCCGCAATCAGAAATCCCAACTCCATGGCCAGATCCGCCCGGTCCATCGGCATTCTCGTGGGCATCTTGCGTTCGGTTTCCACCACCGGCAAGGGCATGAGAAACTGCAGCGTGTCAAACAACTTGGCGATCGAGGGGGCGGTGTATTCGTTGACCCCCAGTTCCTCCCTCACATGCGCGTCATCCATCAGGTCCGCAGGAATCCTGTTTTGAGTGTCAGACTTGTCAGACTTGGCCGCATCCCCCCCGGACGTGGCAAGAAGCAACGCGGAAATCGTCCCTAACATACATGCCAGTCGGATGTTCATGACCGGAGATTGCCACCCCGTTCGGGATTTCGCAACCGGCAAAAATGCCCGGATTCGGGCAAGCGAAAAATAATTCCCGAAATTTTTGAGTTGCCAAGCCAGCGAGGTGGCATCAACCTCCTGCCCGTTGGAACGACGGAGCGGTTTTTCGCGTTGGTTTTCCGAAATCCCCTCCCGGTTTGACGTCACTTCTTCCTTGCCCGGTTTAAGGCTTTCCCGCCCCGACCCACCGGTCAAAGCGCTGACACTCACCTTTCCACCTGCGTCTTGCGGGCATGCGAATCCCTTCCGTGCCTGTGCATTTTAATTCCACCCCAAGCCCCATATCCCTCATTTCCCATGGCCGGTCACAACAAGTGGACAAAGGTCAAGCACATCAAAGCCAGGGTCGATGCCATCAAGGGCAGGGTCTTCAGCAAGTGTGCTCATGAAATCGCTCTCGCCGCCCGCGCTGGTGGCGGTGATCCCGCCGCCAACTCGCGCCTGCGCACCGCCATCGACAATGCCAAAGCAGTCTCCATGCCCAAGGACAACATCGACCGTGCCATCAAAAAAGGCAGCGGCGAACTCGGCGGCGAGGCGATCCAGGAGGTCGCCTACGAAGGCTATGGCCCGGCCGGCATCGCCTTCATCGTGGAAATGGCCACCGACAACCTCAACCGCTCTGCCGCGGATATCCGCTCGATTTTCACCAAAAACGGTGGTAGCGTCGCCACGCAGGGAAGCGTCTCCTATCAATTCGAACGCAAGGGCGAGATCCGCATCCCCGCCTCCGCCATCGGCGAGGAACCCCTTTTTGAAACCGCCATCAACGCTGGCGCCGACGACGTCCAGAGTGACGAGGACGAGCATCTGATTTTCACCGCCCCTAATGAACTCGGCACCGTGGCCAAAACCCTGCGCGCCGCCGGCCTATCCCTCACCTCCGAAAAACACGTGTCCATCTCACAAAACCCCAGCGTCGTCACCAACCCCGTCGTCGCCCGCCAAATCCTCAAACTCCATGATCAACTCGACGATTATCCCGACACCCTGAACGTGTTTACCAACTTCGAAGTGGCTGACGACATCCTCGATCAACTCGCTCCCTGAACCTTATACCCGCGCCCCCCCACCTAACCCATTTCCAACTGATTCTGGATGAGCAAAAAAATCAAAGAGGAAACCCTGCCGCTGATCGACGCGGGCACCCGTCTCGACAACCCGCCCGTCGCCAAACGGGCCGCGAAAAAGGCCGTAGTCAAAAAAGCGGCTGGCGGAAAAATTACTTCTGTTAGAAAAACTGCGGCCCGAAACCCGGCAGCCGCTCAGGAAGTCTCAATCCTTGATCCGGCCACCCCACCGGTGCCTAAAAAGAGAACCACCCGCGCGAAAAAACCGATACTTGAGGACAGCCTAGCGGACAACGCCCCCCCCCTTCCGCAGCCCCCTGCCATACCTGCGGCGGAGGAGGCCGGTCCGCGTTTCGGACGAGTCCCCGGCGGCGGCCCGGTCAACCGCGAACCCGCCGCTATTGAGTCCCCACGCCACGATCTATCAGATAGCCCGCAGGCCGCTCAGGTCACCCCGCAGGCCCGGCAATCCGCGGATGATCAAGGTCAGGACGTTGCACCCAAGCCATTCCAACAGCAGCGCGATGCCCAAGCCCAAGGACCCTATCGCGACAACCCACCCCAACCGCAGGGCCAATACCGCGACAACCAAACCCGCGAAAGCCGCAGCAAGCGCCGACGAGAAAAGCGCAAACGCCGCAACAACGATCGCCAATCCCATGGACAGGGACCTCCCCAGGGACAGGGACAGGGACAGGGACAAGGACCGCCTCAGGGACAAGGTCACGTTCACGGTCACGGCCACCGCCCGGATCAAGCCCCGCGCCAATCTAACAACGATGCCGCGCGCAGCGAGCCTAACGAACCGCGCCCGGTGCCGCTCACCGGTCCTAAAATCGAAGCCGATGGCATGTTGGAACTCGCTCCGAAAGGATTCGGTTTCCTGCGTGTTGCCAGCAAGGGCTTCGAACAGGCGCGTGATGATGTTTTTGTCACCCCGGAGAGCATCCGCAAATACAACCTGCGCATCGGCCAGTGGATTCACGGAGTCTATCAGGAAGGCCCGCGCGGGCCACAACTCGTCGAGATCACCGCCATCAACGGACGCCCGCCCGAGGAAGCCGCCAAACTCCCGCACTTCGAGGAACTCAAGGCGATCAACCCCACCCGGCGCATCAGCTTCGAAACCACCCCCGAACGCTTCACCACCCGCGTCGTGGACATCATGGCTCCCGTCGGACGCGGCCAGCGCGGACTGATCGTCTCTCCTCCCCGCTCCGGAAAAACCACCCTGCTGTTGCACATGGCGGAGGCCATCCGCGAGAAATACGACGAGGCCATCCATCTGATGGTCCTGTTAGTCGACGAGCGCCCGGAGGAAGTCACCGAGTTCCGCCGTGCCCTGCCCGGCGCGGAAATTTACGCCTCTTCCAACGACGAGCAAGCGCGCAACCACTGCCGCATTGCCGAACTCGCCATCGAACGCGCCAAACGCCTCGTCGAGGCCGGCAAGGATGTCTTCCTGCTGATGGATTCCATCACCCGCCTGGCCCGCGCCTACAACGCCACCATGAACAACGTCGGCCGCG
>CAYWLC010000185.1:0-5468 GCA_964458895.1 uncultured Luteolibacter sp.
TAAATGCGTGATCGAGCCAATGCGAGGCTGGAAAGTCGAGCCAGCGTCGGGCATTCGCCCTCATTCTCACGGACCGCCCGGAGGTCGGTCCCTGCCTTGGAACAGCCCATGCTCACGGACCGCCCGGAGGTCGGTCCGTGCTGGAAATTTGTTAGAACGGCCTGTGGTCGTCCCACGTGTTGTCGCCGCCGACGTCCCATTCCTCGACGAGTTCGGGCGGGAAGTCGTTGAGGAACGCCGAGGGGCGGCAGATGACATCGCCGCTGTAGGACTTCGGGTTGGTCATCGGATAGGATAGATACAACTCGTCCTTGGCGCGGGTGAGCGCCACGTAGAACAACCTGCGCTCCTCCTCGAGCATGGCGGGATCATCAGCTTCGAGGATTCGTCCGTTAGGAAATTGTCCGTCCACCAGCCAGATCAGGAAAACCGCCTTCCATTCCAGCCCCTTGGCCTGATGGATCGATGACAGCGTCACCTTGTCGGCATCCGCATCGCCGCGCTCGCCGGTCGGTTCGCCATCGGCGGTGCTCATCAGCGAGAGCTGGGCCAGGAACTCGAGGATGTCATCAAAAGTCGCGCCGTATTCCGACAGCCGTTCGATGTCGCCGCGGCGGCTTTCGGCGTTGTCGAAACTCGCGTCGAGGTAGTCGGCATACACGCCCTCGAGGATGCTGAAGATCATGGCGGACGGACGGGCGAATTCTCCGTTAGGTGTCAGTTCATCCAGGGTGAAACACAGTTGTTCCCAGTGTTTGGTGGATTTTTTGGGAACCTTGAACCGCAGCAACAGATCCGACCAATTGGGCGGGAGTTCCTCTTGGGTTGCCCAGCCGGTCCTGAGCCACTCGCTCCAGAGTTTGGCGGCCGCGGCGGGCCCGCAGCCCGGCAGCAGGTTGACCATGCGCAGGAAACTCACCTCGTCACGCCGGTTCGCCACAAACCGCATGAATGCGGCCACATCCTTGATGTGCGCCTGCTCGAAAAACCTCAGCCCGCTGGTGATGGAGAACGGGATCCCGCGCACCGTGAGTTCCATCTGGATTTCCAGACTCTGGAAGTGCGCCCGATAGAGCACCGCCATCTCTTCTAACGGAATCCCGGAATCCCGCAGTTCGAGCATGCGTTGCGCCACAAAAGCCGCCTGTGTGCCGGGGTCCGGCAGCGCCACCAGTGCGGGCTTGGTGCCGTGCGCCCCGCGTGACGCTCGCAAATCCTTCTCGTAGCGGCCGAAGTTCGCGCGGATCGCCGCGTTGGACAGATCCAGGATCTCCGGCACGCTGCGGTAGTTGGTCTCGATGGTGAACACCCTCGCCTGCGGATAACGCTTCCTGAATCCCAGGATCAGCGCCATGTCCGCGCCACGCCAGGAATAGATCGACTGCGCGTCGTCCCCCACCACCATAAGGCTGTTAGATCGTCCGACCAACAGGTCGATCATGCGCCCCTGCACGGCGTTGGTGTCCTGATACTCATCCACCAGGATGTGGCTGAAGCGTTTCCGATAGATATCGAGCACGTCCGGGAAATTCTCGAACAATCTAACAGTAAATGCCAGAAGGTCATCGAAATCCATCGAGTTGGTCGCCAGTTTGCGCTCGATGTATCCCTGGCGGACCCGGGCGATTTCCTCGCTCCAATCATAGAAATGGTCATATCGGCTCTCGATGACCTCTTCGAGCGTGCTGCCGGTGTTTTCGACCAAACTGAACATCGATGCCAGCACGTCGGGTTTCGGGAAACGGCGTTGTTTGGTATCGAAGTCACAGGCGGCGATCACCGAGGAGAGCATGGATTTCTGGTCATCGCGGTCGAGGATGGAAAACGAGCGGTTGAAGCCGAGGTCGTCGGCATGGCGGCGCAGGATGCGGCTGCCGATGGAGTGGAAGGTGCCGGCCCACAGTGCGGCGGTGTCGTGCGGGACCAGCTCGCGCACGCGTTCGGTCATCTCGCGGGATGCCTTGTTGGTGAAGGTGAGCAACAAGACCTGGCGGGCATCAACCCCGTGGTCGAGCAGCCAGGCCACGCGGTAAGTGAGCGTGCGGGTTTTGCCGGACCCCGCGCCGGCAATGACCAAGGCATGCCCGGCTGGTGAGGACACCGCCCGGTATTGCTCCTCGTTGAGCGCCGCCACGTAATCAATGCCAGAGGTCGACGACGCAGAAGAACGATGCAGGGTGTATTGGCGGGCCATGGTCGGATGCATTATGAGCGGGATTCTTCCGAGTTCAACCGCAGAACGCCAGCCATGGGCAGGACGTCCATCATGGACGAGACGTCCATGCCCCTTAATATGGACGAGTCGGTTAGGCCACTTATCCGAGCCGGACCGAACTGCGGGACGGCAGGCTCATCAGGTTCATGCCGCGGGCGGGTGGCTTGTCGTGAAAAATCCGACGCTTGAAGATTCACGATTGCCATGGTCCGAGGAAATTGCTAGCTCAAATGGCATGTCAGCCCGCAGCCATTTCCACTCCTGTGTCTGGTTCCTGATGTTCGCGCCCATGGCGATTGCCGAACTGGAATGCAAGATCTGGACCAATACCAAGAAACGCACCTTGGAGGGCACGCTCGTCTCTGCGGCGGGCGACAATGCGGTCATCGAAAAAAAGAGCGGTGGCCGTGTGACCATTCCCATTGCCAGCCTGATTGACGAGGACCAGGAATACATCGTCGCCAACCAGTCGGAATTCCAGCCCAAGACCGCGCCGGAACCAGCGAAACCCGAGGCCAAATCCCTGCCGGCAAAACCGAACGACGATGACGATGAATCCGACTTTCCATCGAATTCCAAAATCATGAAGACCATGCTTGCCGGTTATGACGAGGCGGATGTCCATTTCGACCTCCCGTGGCCCACGGTGGTCAAAATCGATGACCTGGTGGAGATCACGGTGGTCAATGAGAGTGATGCCAAGAAGAAATACACCTACGAGAGCCCCCATTTCATTTTCGAATCCAACGCGCTCATGCGCAAGAGCCTGATTTCCAAGATCGCGCTGCTTTTCGAGTCGTCCTATGAATGGCATAAGAGCGTGCCGCTCAACAACCGGCGCACCCGCGCCAAGGATGCCCCGAAGCTGAAGGCCAAGCTGTTCGAAACCTATCAGGATTATGTGGATGGTGGCGGTATGCCGGGGTCGGCAGGGGTGTATATGGGAGGAGGCAAGGACGTGTTCATGGTGCCCTTTTCGCAGGCCGGGGCGAAAAAAGTCGGCAGCGGATATATGTATGATTTCAGCGGTGATCCGCACACGATGTTGCACGAGCTCACCCACCAGATGTGGGCGGACATCAGCAGTTCGTCATCCACCTGGTTGACCGAGGGGTTCGCGGAATACATGGGTTCCATTCCCTACCGTGCCGGGATTTTCAATTACGCCACCCACATGGGGGCGATCAAATCCTATGCACTGGAGTTCGGCAAGAAGGACAAGGGCGGGCGGGCGCTGGGCAAGGACATCAAGATGCCCCATCTCGAAGCCCTGATGGCCATGAACCAATCATCGTTCTATTCGGGCGCTAATAGTTATGGCTTCGGGCTCTTGATGGTCGCCTTCTTCATGGACATGGATGGCGCGAAGGATGGCGCGGTGTTCAAAAAGGCCATGAAGGCCATGCAGGAGGGAAAATCCAAACAGGAGGTCAACAAGGTGTTTCTGGATGGCAGAACTTATGAGGAATTGGAACACGACTTCTCAAGGGCCTGGCGCGCATGCGGTGCCAAGGTGGAATTTAATTGAGCAAGGTATTATAAACCCATTTCGGATTTAGGGTTCAACACCCGTTAGAGTTCGTGCACGGCGGGCGCCGGAGAGTGATTCGCCACGGCGGGGATTGCCCCGCTCAGGCAAGAGCTTCTTCGTTGATGGCATCCAGCGACAGGTCGTTGAACTTGTCTTCAGTGGCCATCAGATCCTCGAGGATGTCCCGCAACAGCACCGCAGCCCCGGGATTTTCCAGCAGCACCGCCCATTCATGCAGGCAACCGAAGGCGGTCATCTCATGGCGCTCGATCATCCTCGCCGCCGCGATCAGTGCCGAATTGATGGCGGAAGTGCCGTCGTAGGTCGCAGTAAGGTCGGCAACCTCATCCAGCACCCCCAGCGCGGCCTTGCAGGGAGTGCGCGAGGCATGCTCCCTGAAACAACCGAAAATTCTAACAATCTTGGCTCCGTGTTCCCGGGTTTTCCGCAAGTGTGACAGAATCACCATTTTGACCTTCCATGAGGTGGCGGTGGCAGCCATCATGGCCAAAGTTTCGGCGATCCGGAGTTCGGCGTCATAAGCATCGCACAGACTGGTTAGGAAGAGGTCCCTGAGTGGTTTCATCGGGCGGAAGTATGGGGTAGGAGCTGGGGGTGTGGGGTCTGGCGTGTGGGGGGGCGCGATAGCCGCTCATCGCTTGTTGGAAACCCTAGACTGGCCGACGGCCCTTGTGAATCCGCACATCGTCTTAACCCGCCTAGGGGTTTCAAGACGGCACCCCTAGTGAAATCACCTATGCCAGCAGCCTCATGATTCGCAAGGGGCTGGCCCACGACTTGAACCAGACACGACACCTTCCTTTCCATCCTCAAATCGACCGGAGGATGCCTGGCTGGAACCAGTCGCAGCCATAAGGTCTAACCCTCAAAATAACCTTCCTTCTCCTCCGTGTGACTTTTGCGTTATCCATTCTCGGATGATACACCCATGAGGTCAGACGTCGGAGGGCCCGCAGTCACGTCGGGCCGCGGTCCACATCGATGCGGAACGGGCGGCCGCGCAGGCGGGCGTTGCGGGTGCGTTCCATCACCTGGCCGACGAGTTGTTCCGGCACATCGACGAGCGAGTGTTTGGGAAACAGGGTGATGCGGCCCAAGCAGCCGTCCGGCAGGCCGGCTTCCCGATAGAGCATGCCGACGATTTCCTTGGCCATCACGCCGTGGGTCTTGCCGAGTGATAGAAACATGCGCGTCATGCCTTGTTCGTGCGGGATCGGGCCGCGCTCGAATTTCGGAGCGGGCCGCGGGCCGCGTTCTTCACCGAAATCCTCGCGCGGGGCGCGTGTGTCACGGGTTTTTTCCCGGCGCGCCGGGCGTTCCGGCTCGCGGTCTTCCTCGATGAGCGAGCCTTCGCGGCCGCTGGCCTCGCGCAGCAGGGTGACCAGCGCGCCGGCGATGTCGGTGGGGGTGTGGCCTTGTTCTAACAATCTATCAACGCTGTCCTGGTAGTCGTCGAATTTCCCCGATTCGAGGCGTTCCTTGAGAGAGTCGAAGATCAGGTCGGCGCGGCGGCCCTCGACTTGTTCCACGGACGGGATGCGTTCGCGGCGGATGACCGAGCGGGTGAAGCGTTCGATGGTCTGCATCCGATAGATATCACGACCGTACACGAAACTGACGGCCCTGCCCGAGCGGCCGGCGCGGCCGGTGCGCCCGATGCGGTGGACGTAGTCCTCGGGATCGGTGGGCAGGTCGTAGTTG
>CAYWLC010000186.1:0-5466 GCA_964458895.1 uncultured Luteolibacter sp.
CCAGCCGCGGTGCTGGTCGGTGGCTTCCAGATAGAGGTCGGCGGGGCAGCGGAGTTGCGGGTGGGCGTCTAACACGGCGGCGTGAGAACATCCGGAGTCGATCCAGACATCAAGCGTGTCGCGGCATTTTTTCACCCCCGCGGGCAGGCCGAGGCGCGCGGCGATCTCGGCGTCGCCATGCTCGAACCAGAAGTTGGTGCCTTCGGTTTCGACGAGCTCGGCGACTTTCAGCGCGAGTTCGGCGGACAGGATGGCCTTGTTGTTAGAATCGAAGAACACCGGGAGCGGCACACCCCAGGTGCGCTGGCGCGAGATGCACCAGTCCGGACGGGCCTCGACCGTTCCGTGGATGCGGTTGCGGCCCCATGCGGGCAGCCACTCGACCTTGTCGATTTGATCGAGGGCCTGGCCGCGCAAGGTTTCCAGCGAGATGAAGAATTGTTCGACGGCGCGGAAGATGATGGGAGTCTTGGAGCGCCAGCAATGCGGATAGGAATGTTTGAAAACCTCGCGGCCTAACAGATGACCGCTCTCCGCGAGGATCTCGATGATGCGCTCGTTGGATTTGAAAACATGCTCGCCGATGAGTTCGTCCAGTCCGACGTCGGCGGTGAATTTCCCCTCGTCATCGACGGGGGAGAGCACGGCCAGCCCGTTCTGTTGGCCGGCCACGTAGTCGTCCGCGCCGTGGCCGGGGGCGATGTGTACGACGCCGGTGCCGGTCTCAGTGGTGACGAAATTCGCCAGGATCACCTTCGAGCTGCGGTTGAGGAAGGGATGCCGCGCCTCGAGGCCTTCTAACAATCTCCCCTTGGTTTCGGCCAGGGTTTCCACCAGCGCGAAGCCGGTCTTGGTGTGAAAATCCCCGATCAACTCGCGGACGATGACGAGGGTTTCCTCACGTCCGGCAATTTCGTTAGAGAAGCGGCCGATGACATAGGTGAATTCCGGATGCACCGCGAGGCCGAGATTTGCAGGGAGCGTCCACGGGGTGGTCGTCCAGATCGGGATGCAGGCGATGCCGGCGTAGGTGCCGGTGGCCAGGGGGAACTTGACGAAGATCGCCGGACTTTCCTTGTCCTGATATTCGACCTCGGCCTCGGCGAGCGCGGTCCGTGCGCCATACGACCACTGGACGGGTTTTTTCGCCTGATAGATATTGCCGTTCTCCACGAGTTTGGCGAAGACGCGCAGGATGCTCGCCTCGTAGCCCGGGTTCATGGTGAGATACGGGTTTTCCCAATCGCCAAACACACCGAGGCGGCGGAACGAAGCGCGCTGGATGTCGATGAATTTATTGGCGAACTCCGCGCAGCGGCGGCGGATCTCGGCGGGTTCGAGGCCGGCGGTTTCCTTGACCACCTTGAACTCGATCGGCAGCCCGTGGCAGTCCCATCCGGGAATGAAGGGCGTGGTGAAACCGGCCATCGTTTTGGATTTCACCACCAGGTCCTTGAGCAACTTGTTGAGGGCGGTGCCCATGTGGACGTCACCATTGGCAAAGGGCGGGCCGTCATGCAGGATAAATTCCGGGGCGTTTTGCGCACGGCGCCGGGCAATGATTTTTTCGTAAAGCGCGGCGTTTTCCCAACGCTCCAGGCGTTTCGGCTCGTTCTCCACAAGGTCCCCGCGCATCGGGAATGTCGTCTGCGGCAGGGTCAGTGTGTCTTTGTAATTCGGGGCGGGGTCGCTCATGACGGGGCGCGGACGCTAGCAACGCCGCCCACCCGGGTCAACCACCGGAAGCGCGAGAATGCGGCAAAGCCCGTTTCCCATGGTGAATCGGACGTCGCGCCCGCAGAGCAGGGCCCCGAATACGCGCTCCGGCTCGTCGGTGCGCACCGCCGGCCGCGGGTCGAGCGCGAGTGCCTCGCGGATCACGGCCTGCGCGCGATCCGGCAATTTCTCAAAGTCCTCCCGCGCCGTATCCTCGATCACCACCTCGCAGCGCGGGAGGTCGTCGTTGGCAAAACCCGCAGTCGCGTCGGGAATGGCATCGGCGTAGGGCAGATACGGCTTGATGTCGTAAACCGGCGTGCCGTCTAGCAGATCAACCCCGCCTAACAAAAGCACCGGAGCCTCCCTGGCTGCGGTGTCGATGCCCTCCAGTCTGACCACCGACAACCCGAGTCCGTTAGGGCGGAAGGTCGAGCGGCTGGCGAACACGCCGACGCGCAAGTTGCCGCCGAGGCGCGGCGGGCGGACGGTGGGTTTCCATCCTTGGCCGGCAGTTTCGTGGAAACCAAAAACCAGCCAGAGATGCGAAAACCCGTCCAGCCCGCGGATGGCCTCCATGCTGCGGAAGGTCTTATGAAACACCAGCTCGCCCCATGCGCTCGGACAGAGTCCCGGCTGCCGGGGAATCCCGAATTTCCCCCCGAAACAGGAATGAACGGTGCCGATCGGGGAGAGGGTCATGCGCAGTGTTACCGCGTTTTCAAGTGGATGCTGGTGCGCATCACGCCGCCTTCGCGGCGGGCGTGCACGGTGAGCGAGTCCATTGAGTCCATGGCGTCGATGATCTTGCCGGCCTTTTCGATCCGAACGGCGGGAGGCGCGTTATCCCCCATGATGGCTTCGGAGTTTTTGCTGAACATCTTGAGGGTCTCGTGTGAGAATTTCTGGAGTGCCTTGAAGTTCATCGAGAACCACAGACCGCTGCGGCCATCGGCCGCCTTGTCGGCCTTCGCGAGCAGGTCGAGCGCTTGGTTTTTCGAGGTGGATGCGGCGAACCATTTGTCACCAATCGTCACCGAGGGCAGGAAGTCATCATTGAGGAAGGGGATGGAAAAGAACCACGTGATGTTGCCGTTCTTCTCGGAACTGAGCGGCTTCTGCATCGGCATGTCCTGGCCGGTCAACTCCTTGGTTTTGGTTAGAATGTTGGTGATGGAGGAATTCATCTTGTCCCACGAGGCGGCGATTTTCGCGCGGTCCTTCACGGGTTTGATCACCGTGACTCGCGGGAATTTCCCCTCATTGACCACGGACTGCGGGATTCCGGGCACGGCGGGCACCGTGCCGTTGAGATCGACGACCAGCGCGCATTCCTTGCCGAGGCCGTTGCCGAAATCCCCGCTGTAGGCATCCCACAAGGCCGCCACATCGCTGCGGAATTTCTCGTCAAACACCTTGGAGATCTGCTTGAATTGCGCCATGTCCTCCCCTTCCATCGGGACTGCCGTGACTTTCATGCTGAGGGCATAAGCGGTCTCCACCAGGGCTTCGAGATAGGCCCGCGCGTTTTCATCATACGCGGCCTCGCTGGTCATGTTGGCAAACATCACCACCTCGTCTGGAGCGCCCAGCGACGCCAGTTTGTTAGAAGCTTTCCAATCCACCGCTCCGGCATCCGCACCACCGAAGGACTCAATCTTGAGACCATCATCAAAAAACGCGGCAACGCCGACGGTGTCGTTGACCGACATTTTGCGCAATGCGGATTCGCGGTCGCCAACCATGCGCAGCAGCGCTTCAAGGTCTCGCGTGTCACCGAGCCCCTCGGAACCGGCAAGTCCGTCACGGATGGCCGTGGCCATTTCGGCAACGCCTCCGGCGGAGTTCGCAATCTTATCCAAGGCATCCTTTTTGCCATAAATGACTGCAGCTAGATCCTTGGAGGTGTAGCCATCGCAGAAGGCCAGGGCCTCGGTGGCTAGAAGCGATTGACCGGGCTCCGCAGCGACGACCAGGTCATCAACGGACGAACCGATGAAAAGCACCACGTAGTCACCGAGGGTGCCACTGACGATCACCAGATCTTTTTTTGCAATGGCGGCGATCAGACGATCCACCGTTGCGGGGTCCAACATGGCATCCATTTCCTGGCGGTTCTCCCCGAAAGTGGCAGAGAGCTTGGCTCCGGAAATTTTGAAACCGGCGAACTTTTGACCGGCCTTGTCGACATCGACGGGTTCCACAAGGTTCTCCATGAAGCCGAGGTTGCCAACGATGGCCGCGAGTTGTTGGGATGCGGCGTCGCGGTCGGCCGTGCTGACTTTGAAGGCAAGATAGAGCGGCGGCATGTTCATGTGCTCGAACAAGCCCATGCCGGCTTCGGGATCCGTTAGGACATTCTTGAACAATTCCGCGCTGTAGCGTTCGGCCAACGCCTCCTCCATCGAGGATAAATCCCCGGACTTGGCGGCGGCGGTGAAGGCCTGGGTGAGGCCGCGCAGTTGAAAATAATTCATCCGGGCCGAGAGCTTCAACAGATTGCCCGTCTGTTCACCGGCGGTTTTGCCGATGGCGAGGGTGAACTCCTTGCCAAAAAAAGACGCCGGAGTGAAGGGTTCGGCAGCAGGCTTCGCCGCGTCCGCATCCGTTTTGGCTGAATCCTCTTTTGCCGAGACATCCGCTTGGTCGGACTTCGCGCCCTCCATGGTCTTTTCCTCATCGACATCGGGCAGGGCAAACTTTTCAGCCTCCGCGCCATCATCGGTCATCCCTCCCATGCCCATATCCGAGGCGATGAGTTTCCAGAGTTTGCTGGCCTTGATGCGGTCCACCGATTTTTTGCCATTGTGGAACGCCATGACCACTTCGGTGTCCTGGGGCAGGTATTGGACAAATCCTAGCTTGGCAGCCCGCTGTGCCGGATTCAGGGCCGGGACTTTGACCGTCGGGGCAGGAACCTCGCTCGACGGGGTGGGTGCCACCACAGATGGAGCTCCAGAGGACTTGGGAGGGGTTTCGGCGGGCGGGTTCGCCACCACTGGAGCCTCCGGCGCCTTGATTTCCTGCTTCTTGTCGCACGCTCCCAAGGCCAGTGCCACCACGGGAATCATCAGCCAATTTGCTCGAATTTTCATAACGAACGCGAGAGAACACCCTCACCCCCGGCCTAGCAAGCAGATTGAGCGGTGCCCAACCGAAAATCCCCACGAAAATATCCGGGTTGCGCGAAGGTTCAAAATGTGGCTTTTTTCCTGCACCTCGCCATCATGGTCACCAACCCATCCACCCATCGCGAAGAACTCTTTCCCTTCGAACTCGTGCGTCCGGAACTTGAACGCGTGGAAATTTCCATCCGCGAGCAGGTCCGTGGATTCGACCCCGGCATCGAACCCTACGTCGCCTATGTCTGCAACACCTCAGGCAAACGCATCCGCCCGGCGCTCTCCATCCTCGTCGGCGGTGCCGCCGGCGGCGTCAATGACGACCACCTCAAGATCGGCGTGATCCTCGAGCTCATCCACATGGCCACCCTCGTCCATGATGACATCATCGATGGCGCCACCACCCGCCGCATGGTGCCCACCGCCAATGCCAAATGGGGCAACTCCCTCTCCGTCCTGTTAGGCGACGCGCTGTTCTCCCACGCCCTCACCCTGGCCACCGATTTCAACAGCATCGACATCTGCCGCAAGGTCGGCAATGCCGCACGCGAAGTCTGCCAGGGCGAAATCCTCCAGACCCAACGCCGCTTCGACCTCACCTTCACCAAGGCCGAATACTTCCGCGTCA
>CAYWLC010000187.1:0-5465 GCA_964458895.1 uncultured Luteolibacter sp.
AAAAAAGTAGATTATCACTACTTCATTGGGGTCCAAGAAATCATTACCCTTGGGCCATTATATATAAATATATTAGTAGATACTCCAAAACTTGCTTTGTCTTCAAATGTTTCATATTCTCTAAACAAGAGCCCCGCATACTCGCTTGTAATTGAATATCCCTATGAAATATCAAAAGCATTCACTAGGCCAGCAGAGCAATCAAGTTGTAGCAACGCATTATGGATTTCATTATACAAAGATGCGAATTCTAATGAAGACGCCCTTGTCGAAAATTCCTTCCGCCTTGGCGACATCAGCCAGCGTGACGTCCGTCCTGCGGTCGCCGGTGGTCTTGATGATCTGGCGCGTGATTTCCAACTCGGGAAAGGCCGTCGCAAGCAGTGCTTCGGTCGCAGCCGCCTGCACCAGCGCGAGTTCACTGCCGCGTGTGCCCACGGTGAGAGGGGTGGAATGTTCTTGATTCATTTCAAAGGTCCGGGAGTGGCACGCGCTCGGCGTATTCTCATCCTTGCTCCAGCCCGCCGCCTTGTGCAAGTCCAAGGTTGCGGCGGGCCCCTTGGCTTGAAGGTCCGCGTTCATGAAATCATAGAGACATGTGAAAATTCCGCTCGCTTTTGCGACGCAAAAGCGTCATATTTACGCCATGGACATGCTGACTCTCACCCCAACTGCCGCCCGGGGCAATCTCTCCAGCCTGCTGCGCCGGGCACTCAAGGGAGATGACATTGGGATTGTCGTGGATGGCAAGATCGTCGCCCTACGCCCGGTCTCGGTGGAGTCCACGGATTATGCGCTGCGTGAATACGGCGTGACGGCCGCGCAATTGGATCAATTTGAAAAACGAACCCATGGCCGGATCAAAAAAGCCGCGAAAGAAGGCAAACTCCGCAACTTCACCGGAGATATCGAAGCTCTCCTTGAAGGCTCGGGTGACTGAGGACTTGCTGGAAAAAATCCGCTCCATGCCCAAAGCGGAGCGCCGGGAAATTGGTGATGCCATCAACCGGGTCATTCAGGCCTGGGGGCGTCCACACGCACATTCCGGCATTGGTATCCACCGTCTAACAAAAACCATCTTTGAATGCCGTGTCGGTCTGGATGACCGCCTGGCCTTCCTGTTCATCGCGACTCCGCCGGAACTGGTCTTCTTCTTCCTCGGCAACCACGACGAGATCCGGAAACTCATCCGCTCCGGTGCCTGAGCCACGCAACCCGCCAGGCAGCCAGGAGGTCCTTGAAAAGGATGTGTTTTGAAATCAGAAGGGAAGACCTGCGGCGCTGGGAGTTCCGCGTTCACGTTGTCTTCCCCTGTTCATGTTAGGCGGGAGTATTGAATGAGGAAAGCAGGAAAAGAGTTGGATTGCCTGTTAGTTTCAAGCATACTCGTGGCTGCTGCGTCCCGCCTCCAATTATCTGGGATCGGTCCCCGGCACAGCGAGAGCTTCTTCCCACCGCAGGATTTGAATGGTGGTGGCCATTTTTTCAAATGCTACTAACACACACTTTCTAGCCTCCAATCTCCCACAGGGCGAGCGGACGTTTCCTGTAGGCATCGATATCGTAGGTGGAGGGAAACGGTATGTTGAATTTGATGTTCAGCCGTATTTCCAAGTGGGTCAGTGCGCGAATCGTCAGGGGATCCTGCTGTTCCTTAGGCTCGCTCTTGTCTGTGGGGACATCCCGGACCGTTTCCTTGTCCGCGAGGAGGTTCATCGGCAAGATCAGGGAGAGAAGCAACAGGTGGAATTTCATCATGCGGAGGGGATGGGTTGAGCGGCGAAAAATCGGATAGAAAACGCCGGACGAGGATGCTACGGCGGCAGGAGCCCTCGTCTTGCAAACCGGGCGGTTTTCCCTAATGTATCCGCCCTGGTGCCGGCTGGTCGTCATGATGCTTGCTATCCCGACAGGAACTGCCAATCATGCGCCCGCCCGTTCGCCGAGCCGCCATCCATGTCCGAATCCACCGCCACCCACGGAATCGAAATCATCAAACTTGTCTCCGCCTCACCCGGCGGAATCCGCCTGGATCAACTGGCTGAATCCGTCGCCACCCGTTTTGGGAAAGCCACCACCTATTACACCTGTACCACGCAGGGGATGTCACTCGAGGCCCTCCTCAAACTGCTGGCCATGCGCCACAAGGTGAGAATCAACAACGGCAAGGTGTTTCCGGGCAGGTCACCGATCTGCAAGCATTGCCGATACATGAAAAATATCGGTCTCAAAGGCCCGCACCCGGCACCAATGACGTCGGGAATCTAACCAATCCTGAACCTTGCCATGGGCTGACATGATGCTGCTCCATAGGGATAAGTAATTCATTCTGCTGAAAGATTCCGCGAGCGTCGCCTGTATGACAGCGGCATGCCCCCACCATTTCGCATTTTGAGCCTGCTATGCATACTCACCTATGTTTCGCATGCGGCGGATACACCCATGGTGATTGACGTGCGGTCGGAAGGTGGGGGAGCGGCGGTTCGCACGCTGGACGAGGCACTGATGAAACTGCGCGCCGCCAAGGCTGCCAATCCTGCGGTGGCGGTGGACATCGTGCTCCATCAGGCAGCGGCGGCCATCGGGGCCGTGATCGAGGCGGATTTCGCCAACCACATCGATTTCTAACAATTCGAGGTCGCCCACACCGGCATCTATGGCGTCTGGTTCCGCAAGGGATGCTCTAACAACATCGTGCTGTGGGATGCCGGAACATTGTTAGGTCCCGGCGGCTGGGCCAAGGGCAGGTTTGCCATGGATCACAATCTTTACTGGCGCACAGATGGGAAGCCGGTGGATATCCTGGGCAAGGATCTGGCCGCATGGCAGGCCACGGGCAAGGACAAGGATTCGCTAGTGGCCGATCCGCTGTTCGTCGATCCGGCCAAGGGCGACTTCCATCTGCGCGCGGGTTCCCCGGCCTTGAAGTTGGGGTTCCGCCCCTTCGATTGGACCGAAGCTGGCGTGACCGGCCTTGCCGCATGGAAGGCGCTGGCGGCTGAGGACATCACCGTGGAAAGGTGAGTAGGAACCGCTGATTTCGCTGATCTTGATCACCCATCAGACCAATCAGGCAGATCAGACCAATCAGGTTATAATTGCTGTTAGATCACCCGTGCAGGATCTCCACGAAGCGGCGGATGTCGCGGTGGGTGGTCAGCGGGTTCATGAAGACCGCCTTTTCACCTGAGAGGATTCGGTAGTGGCCGTGGTCGTCGTATTGGGTGTGGGCGATGCTCTCGACGTAGTTGGTGTAAAGCGCCACCTTGCCACGGCGTTTGAAGGCCGCGCGGTGGTAGCGGGTGTTGCGGGAGACGCGCTCCTCCCATGCGGTGGGATTTTCCAAGATCAATTCCGCAGCAAACTCCGCCACGGCGTCCGGAACAATGGCCGGGTCATACAGGCGGAAGCCCACGCTCGGGCCATGGTTGGCGGTGGCCACGCATTTGGCTCCCTTCGCCTGCGTGAGGTGGTGGCGGAAATACCCCGCATTCTGCAGCGAGTTGGCGACCAGCAGTTGATAGCCCTCCACCCCGAGATGGGACAGGGCGGCCGCCGCCCCGAACACCCCGGCCCCGCCACGCGAACACTCGATGGTGGAATGCAGGTGGGTCTGCCCCTCGGTGTCTTTCTCAAAGTAGGTGAAATTCTCCGGGTCGTGCTCCAGCGCGCGCAGGTCGTCCTTCTCGCGGACCATCACCAGGCTGGAGGTGTATGGCACGTATCCCCATTTCTGGAAATCCACCGTGAAGGAGTCGGCATGGCACAACTCGCGGAAGCGCCCGGTGTTCTGATGGAGACCCTCGAGGGTGGGTTCGTTGATGTCTAACGGATTCTTGTCAAAATCATAATCCAGGAAAAAGACCAGCGGCCAGCCGACCGCGGAGTCCACATGGATGTGGGGTTTGGCGGTGATCTCGTAACATTCGCACAGTTGGTCGCAGAGGTCGCGCACCGGTTTCACGCGGTCCACGCCGAAGGTGTCGGTGGTGCCCATGGTGAGCATGATGGCCGGGACCACGCAGCCGAGTTGGTAACAGGCGGCCAACTGGCGCTCGAGGTCGCGCATGTCCATGTCGTTGTCATCGGTGATGCGGATGCGGATGGTCTTGCGGCGCAGGTTCACGCCTAACAGCGAAAGGTTGGTGGTGTTGGAATAATGGCCGCCCTGGGAATTGATGATGCGGTAGTCCAGCCCGTGCTCCAGACCGAACTCGCGCGCGAGCGGCATGTTTTTGCGGATTCCTAACAAATATCCGTATAGATTGCAGAAGGTGCCGCGCTGGGTGAAGATGCCGGTGGCACGCGCCGGGTCCCAGCCGACCTGGGTGGCCATCTGCCGGATCACCGAGTGTTCGAGTTCGATGCTCATTTCGGCATATTCGTAATGCACCAGGTTCGGGTTGACCAGGGTGCCGAGCATGGTCCCGCAGATCGCCGGGTCCGCGGGCAGGGTGACCACGTTTTCCGCGCTTTCGGGCGCTTCCCAGTTCTTCGACAAGGCCGCGGCAAACGCCACCACGGGATCGAAGGTCCTCGATTGATCGTTCATCAGCGGCGGCACTTGTTGGAGGGCCCGCAGTTGGTCTAACAGCTTCGGGCCATCCGGATAACTGGCGATGCGTTCCGCAGGCGGAATGCTCCGTCGGCGGAATTCCTGCACGCTGGCAAACGGTTCGTGGCCGAAGACCGGCCAGCGTGCGGGATCGCGCTGGAAAAACGCCGCGCGCAGGCGGTTCATGGAGTTCTCAAAGCCGGGTCGGATCGAAAAGTCGGAATCGTTCATGCCGCGAGTGTGGTCGACGGTGGCCGAGAATGCGAGCGTGGAGTTGGCACGTATGGGGGAGAGGGGCTTTTGTTCTGATCGAAACGCGGAGCAGCGGAGGCCGCAGAGGGAGACGCAGAGATGAAACCCATTTCCCGGAGTATATTTTGATAGCCGCAAAGAACGCAAAAAAAGAGACTTGTGAAGGTTTCTAGCCGATCTGGAACTCACCCTGAAGGTGGGTCGGGTTGTTTTCATCAATCATTCTCTTTGTGTTCCTTGCGTTCTATTGCGGCTCAGTCATTTTCCTTTCTCGGCCAATTGTGTTGGCAAGCGGATTGGCCGTCGGGCGGGTCACTCATGAATCACCAATCCGGCTTCATTGAGTTCGACAAAACGCGCCTGAGTCAGCGAGGAGGTAATGAGGGGGAGATGCAAATCCGGGTCAGGGCATGTCCGCCAGGGCCGCCAGGGCTGCGAGGGCGAGTTTGCGCGCTTTGGGTTGGTTGAAGCGTTGCGCTATCGTGGCATGGCTTTTGAAGCCGTGCCCGCCGGGAAATCGGCCAAGGAAGCTCTGACACGCGGCGAGAAAGCCACCGCCGTGGTGGTGGAAAATCCGACCGTGGGCGAGCCGTGATGGGCCGTCTCAGACCGCCAGTTTTTCGACCGACACGTTGTGGCGTTTGCCGTTGATGGTGAG
>CAYWLC010000188.1:0-5438 GCA_964458895.1 uncultured Luteolibacter sp.
CCAAGGCGCACGGCGGATTCTCCGTGTTCGCCGGCGTGGGCGAGCGCACCCGCGAGGGCAACGACCTCTATTGGGAAATGATCGAGTCCGGCGTCATCTCCACCGAACGCGACGACAAGGGCCACGTCAAACTCAACGCGCAGGGCAACCCGGTTCTAACAGAAGGTTCCAAGGTCGCGCTGTGTTACGGCCAGATGAACGAGCCTCCCGGCGCTCGCCTGCGCGTGGCGCTATCCGCCCTGACCATGGCCGAGTATTTCCGTGACGAGGAGAACCAGGACGTGCTGCTTTTCGTGGACAACATCTTCCGTTTCTCGCAGGCAGGTTCCGAGGTGTCCGCATTGTTAGGCCGCACGCCGTCGGCCGTCGGTTACCAACCGACCCTCTCCGAGGAAATGGCCGCGCTCCAGGAACGCATCACCTCGACCAACAAGGGGTCCATCACCTCGATCCAGGCCGTTTACGTGCCTGCGGACGACTTGACCGACCCCGCGCCGGCCAACACCTTCGCCCACCTTGATGCCACGGTTGTGTTAGAGCGCTCGCTCGCCGAGCAGGCGCTCTTCCCCGCCGTGGACCCGCTCTCCTCGACCTCCAAGGCGCTGGCCCCGGACATCGTCGGCGAGGAACATTATCGCGTGGCACGCGGCGTGCAACAGGTGCTCCAGCGTTACAAGGACCTGCAGGACATCATCGCCATTCTCGGCATGGATGAACTCTCCGACGAGGACAAGCTCACCGTCTTCCGCGCCCGCAAGATCCAGCGTTTCCTCACCCAGCCCTTCAACGTGGCCGAGGTCTTCACCAACGTGCCCGGCGTGCTCTGCACCATTGAGGAAACCGTCAAAGGTTTCGCCCAGATCCTCGACGGCAAGTTCGACGACGTCCCCGAAGGCAACTTCTACATGAAGGGCGGCATCGACTCGGTCGCCCGCGAATAAGAATTGCGGCATTTCAGTTTTTCAGCATTTCAGCCTTTACCATCCATGCCCCTCCAACTCGAAATCGTCACTCCCGAGAAAATGGTGTTCTCCGACCTTGTGGAAAACGTCTATCTGCCCGGAGTGGACGGCGAGATCGGCGTGCTGCCGATGCACGCGGGCCTGGTCACCGCGCTCAAACCGGGCGAACTCCGCTACCTGCACAACGGCCAGGTGTCCCGCCTGGCGGTCGGCTCCGGCTTCGCGGAAATCACCCAGACCCATGTGGTGGTTCTAACGGACATGGCACTTGGCGAGGCGGAGATCGACATCCAGAAAGCCGAGGAGGCCATCCTCCGCGCCCAGGAAAAACTCCACAACGTCGAGCACAGCATGGATGCCGAGGAAGTCGCCTTCCTCCAGGGTGTCATCGCCAAATCCTCCATGGCCATCCAGTTCAAGCGCAAGCATTGAGGAGGACCGCCGTCCCGGCTGTTCTTCTGTCAGCGTGTGGGGATGTGGATTTTTTAGCCGCAAAAAAGCACAAAACTCGAACCCCCCCGATTCATTTTTGCGTGTTTTTCGCGCCTTTTTGCGGCTCTCAAAAATGACTCCGGGATTTTTTGTGAAGTTTCGTGCCTTTCGTGGTTTTCATCTCGAAATTCAAGTTTATCCGCCGGGCCGCATTGATGGGTTGCAATCGGCGCAAGACCGGCGCAACGTCAGGTGTTATGAAAACAATTGTTGTTGCAGTGGATTTTTCAAATGCCACGGCCGGGGTGCTGGCGATGGCAAGCAGTCTGGCAAAGGCCTTCGGCGCGCAGTTGCGTTTGTTCCATGTGGTGGAACCGGAGCCCAGTTACACGGCCTACGGTTTCACGCCCGACGAATTCCCGGCGCTGCATGCCTATCAGGAGGAGGCCAAACGTCGGGCCTCCGCCAAACTCGACGAGCTGCTCGAACAGGCGAACCGTGATGTGCCCGGATCGACCTGCCAGATCGCCGAGGGCAGCCCGCTTCACGCGCTACTCGACCATGTCAAGGAATGCGGGGCGGATTGTGTCGTGCTCGGTGCCCACGGCCACGGGGTCATCGCATCACTTTTGTTAGGCAGTGTGGCGGAGGGCATGGTGCGCAAGGCTGCGGTGCCCACGCTGATCGTTCCGGCCGCGCCCGAGTGATTTCTAACGAACCTGTCGCACCCTCTTGGAAACGGCTCCGGCGGGTTGTCCGGCGTTAGGGGTCGTGCCGGGTGTCCTGCCCGCAGCTTGATCGGATATCCATGTCTCACGGTAGGCGGCGTAAAGGCGGACAAGGCCATTCTGCAGGCTTTGTGGATCAACCTGATAGGTTTGCCCTCGGATGCTGACGGGCTTTTCCACAATTTTTCCATTGCTTTCCGAATTCTTTGCCGAAATGGAAGTGACCAAGGCGAGGAACACGAAAGCAACCGTGCGAGGGGACACAGACGTTCTCATAGGGGGGCGGGGGCTGGGGGCCTGGGGGGGGCTTGGGAGGAGGCTAGCCTAGGAAACTGCCGATGTCAAATACGGTCTCACACGCGATCACGGAGCATGAACCCGTAGCGGCGCGCCCCAACGTCTGTTGAAAATAATTCTTCCGGCCCGGCCTATTTTTTCCCGGGATCCGAATTCTTGGGTGGGACGGGTGGTGGATTGGGTGGTGGGGCTTGTGTGGGCGGCGGCTTCGGCGTTCCTAACAGACCGTCGATCAGGCCGTTCACACCGCCGAAGTCATCGACGATTTTGGTTCCTTGTTCGATGAGTTTCACACCCTTGTCGAGGGTCTTGGACGGGGTGTCGCCGAGGACCGAGCGGGTGTATTTGATCACCTTCTCGCCGGTTTCCGGGATGACGTCGAACATGCGCGCGCCCGCGGCGGAGACCAGTCTGTCTGTTAGATCCTCATGCGGGTCCTCGAGGGTGCCGGTGATGTGGAGCGGTGCCCACACCAGGCCCTTCTCACCGGGGGCAAACACGTCGGTTTCCGCGCCGGGGATCGAGGCGAGCGTTCCGGGTGCCAGGCCGAGGCGGAAGGTGCCGTCGAGGTCGTGGCCACGGATGATGAGCAGGCCTTCCAGCCTAACCAATCCCTCGCTGGCGAGGATCAGGTTGGAGAAGCAGGTTTCGTCGTTTTTCCAACTCCAGTCGGTGTGGGCCTCGCTGAGGGTGAGCAAGCGGAAGCGGCGGGTGTCGGCATAAGCGGCTAGAGCGTCGAGCACCGGCAGGGCGGTGAGCGAGCCGTTGCGGATGTCGAGCCTCCCCCTGGCCATCGGTTTGCCGGTGAGGTTATCCAGATTGAAATCGGAACTGACATCACCCTTGAAACGTTTGGCCCAATCCTCGTTGAAGAGGTCGCCGCATTTCACGCCGGCGACATCGCCCTGCAACGAGTATTGTTTGGTGAGTCCGTTCCATTCGCCGGAGGCCTTGAGCTGTCCGTCCTTCCATGCGGAGGCCGTCGCGCTGGTGAGGAAGACCTGGTGGTCCTGATAACGGAGGCGGGCGCGACCAAGTCGGAATTCGGGTAGCAGGCCGAGGGGCATGTGGATTGTGCCATCGGCGATTTCGGTGCGCCAGGAGTGGTTGTTAGAACTGGAATCCACGCGAACCCTCAGCCCGCTGGCGGACACTTCACCGCCCGCCAGCAGTGCCTTGACGACGAGGTTGCCGACATCCAGGCCTTGCAGTTCGATTTTTTTCGGCAGCCAGCCAGCGGCGTCCTTAGCCGGTGGGGTGGGGATCATTTCCCGTGGCGTGGCGGTCGATGCTGCGGTGGGTTTCCGGGCATCCAGCGAGAGTTCCATGCGTTGGGCACTTGAGTTGCGGATTTCCCACACGCCGCGGCGCAATCCGCCCAGGCCCACTTCGGTGTGCAGGCCATCCACGCGCAGGTCGCGGATGACGCCGCTGCCCGTGGCCTCGAACCGTGAGGTATCGACTGCCAGGCCCTCCCAGCGGAAGGGGGTGAATTCGCCCGTCACCTCCGCAGCCTCGCTGGCCTTGCCGGACAAAAACCGCCGGAAATCCTCGCTATGCAGATAACTGCGGACCATGGCGTAAAGCACCGCAGCTCCTAACAACCCAATCACAGTGAGCACAACTGCAGCCTTGCCCAGCCAGCCTGCGCCGCCTGAGGACCCCCGTCTTCTTCTCGATCTTCGGCTCATATCCTGGGGACATGCTAGCGTCGCGCCGCGTCACGGCAATCTTGGATTTGTGGCTGCATTTGCGCTTTTCCTGCGGCATTCCGGGGTTTAGGGTTCCGGGGTGTTGCAGATAGTGTTCAATGAGATCAGTGCCGCCGAGCTTTCGAGTCTCGAAACGCTCGAACAGCTTGAATTGATCGAGGAGTTCCGGGTGGGCAAGGAGGACCTGGAGAACCTCACCGGCGAGCGGTTTGGGAAAATCGAGCGCGATGGGCGGGTTTTATATCGTTTCCGGGCCAAGGATTACCGGTTTTATTTTGAGGTCAAGGATGGTGCGGTGATCGTGCACCGGGTTTTGCACAAGGGCACGTTTTCGGATTTTCTATTTCGTGCCAAGATGCCCTTGGCGGAGGATGAGGCGTTGGCCGGTTCCAAATATTTCTGGAAATTGATCGATGAGGGACGGAATGCGCGCCGTTTGTGATCTCCCGGACTTTTTGCTTCCGGTTAGTCAGCAAACAGGATAGGGTCGATCCATGAAATGGCTGATGTATCTCTTGATGGCGGCGCTTCTGGGTGGCACGTGGGTGATGTATTTGAAGACCGGCAACGAGATCAAAGTGCTGCATGCGCAAGTGGCCGCCTTGCAGGAAAACGGCGATCCCGACGGTCAGGTGGGGAAGTTGGAAGACAAGATCCAAGGCTTGGATGGGACCAAAACCTTCAACGGGATTCTGCTGGTGTTTCTAACCGCCGGGTTGTTCGGTGTGTTTTTTGTTCTGCAGGTGCTGCCGGCTTTCGCCCAACGCATCACCCATGCGGTCTATGACAGTGCGGAGATGATGGAACACGATGTGATGCATGATGCCCGTTCCCTGATGGCGCAGGGGGACTATTACGGGGCGATCGAGGCCTTCAGGCAGGCTGCGGCCAATGATCCGATGAACCGTCTGCCTTGGGTGGAAATCGCAAAAATCCAGAAGGAAAACCTGAAGGATGCGCCGGCGGCGATCCAGACCATCCGCCATGCGCTCGAGAGTCAGGAATGGGAGTTGAACGACGCGGCCTATTTCATGTTCCGCTTGGCGGAGTTATATGATGAGGTCGAGGGTGACCGCGCATCCGCCGTGGCGATCATGCAGCAGGTGGTCGATCAGTTTCCCAAAACGCGCCATGCGGCCAACGCCAACTTCAAACTCCATGAATGGGCCGCTGAGGAGGAATCGACCGAAGAACGGGAGTTTTTGGAAAAGCAGGGGGCAGGGCAGGAGACGACGCGATCCGTGGGTCGGATTGTGTATGAACTGCCCCCGGTGGACGATGAACACGGGCGTTAGATCCTGGACCTG
>CAYWLC010000189.1:0-4656 GCA_964458895.1 uncultured Luteolibacter sp.
ACCGGTGAAGTGATGGGCAGCGCCCGGGGCTTTGGCATGGCCTATGCCAAGGCCCAGATATCGGCCTTCAACCCGCTGCCCACATCCGGCAACGTCTTTCTATCCGTCGCCGACCTCGACAAGGACCGCGCGGTCACCGTCGCCCGCGACCTCGCGAACCTCGGTTTCTCGATCTTCTCCACGGGCGGCACCCACGCGCGTCTGACATCCGAGGGCATTCCCTGCACCCGCCTGTTCAAACTCGCCGAGCAGGCCCGCCCGAATGTCATCGACATGATGAAAAACCGCGAGATCCATTTTGTCATCAACACCCCGTCCGGCCACGAGGCGCGCGAGGACGAGGTCAAGATTCGCTCCACGGCCATCGCCCAGAAAATCTCCCACGCCACCAACCTGTCAGCCGCCGTGGCCTCCGTCAAAGCCATCCGCTCGCTCAAGGACAAGGAACTCACCGTGAAGAGCATCCAGGAGTATCACGTCTGAGGTGCCGCATAGATCCTTCTGTAATATTCGTCCACCATGCGGGCGGAGTCGAAGAAGGGCACGATGTCGTTCATTGAATTGAGGACGATCTGGCTCCAGAGGTCCTGGCGCTCGTAGTAGGTCGGGAGGATCTTCTCGTTGAGGAGATGATAGAATCCGAGCATGTCATGGCGGTCGCGGTCTTCGGGGCTCAGGGATGGATCCGCGGGTTCGATGATGAATGAGTTCTCGCCGTCCCTTGCGAACTCGCAGACCCAGCCGTCGAAGGTGGAGAGGTTGAGCGCGGCGTTCATGGCGGCGGTCATGCCGGACGTGCCGGACGCCTCGCGGGTGACGACCGGGTTGTTCAACCAGATGTCCGCGCCGTTTTTCAGGAAGCGCGAGAGCTCGAGTTCATAGCCGACGAGCACGGTGGCGTTCGGATAGTCCTTGGTCAGGCGGATCAGGTTGTTGAAGATCTCGATGGCGGAGTAATCGAACGGATAGGGTTTTCCGGCCCAGATCATCTGCACCGGGTATTTGATGTTGTTGAGCATCTCGCGGAACATGCGGATGTCCTGCGTGATGAGGTCCGGCCGCTTGTAACCGGCGAAACGGCGCGCCCAGACGATGGTCAGCACCTCGGGTTTGAACAACTTGCCGGTCTGGTCCGCGACCACGCGGAAGAGCCGCTCCTTGAGTTCGCGTTTGCGGTTGCGCAGTTCCTCCGCGTCGCCGCTGGTGCGCGCGTGCTCCAGTCCGTGATCCGCCCAGTATCTTTTGTTCTGGGCGTTGGTGACATGGGTGATCTCGCAGATGTTAGGATAGTTCAGCCACATCTGGCGCGATACCTCGCCATGGAGTTTGGAAACCCCGTTGGCGATGTGCGCGAGGCGCAGCGCGGCCAGCGAGTGGTTGAACTCGTCACTCTGGATGCCGGTGATCTTGCGGACCTCGTCCTCATGCACGCTGCCAAAAAACGAGAAATCCCGTAACAGATTGAAGCCGTGCCTTTCGTTGCCCGCTTCCTCCGGGGTGTGGGTGGTGAAGACCAGACGCTGTTTCACCGCGTCCAAGTCGCGCAGTTTCTCGTAGAGGTGGAAAGCGGCGGACAGGCCGTGGGCTTCATTGAGGTGCCAGACCTCCGGGTCCACTCCGAGTTCATCTAACAGACGCGCGCCGCCCGCGCCAAGGATGATGTATTGGGCGATGCGGCGCAGGTGGTCCTGGTCGTAAAGACGGTGGGTGATGGCGCGCGACAGCGGGTCGTTTTCCTCCACATCGGTGCTGAGGAAGAACATCGGCACGGTGTTGAAGATGCTGCCGGGCAGGAACATCGCCTTCACCCACACCGGATGGCCGTGGACGGGCACGGTGAAGCGGATGCCGGTGTCCTGCAGGAACGCGTATTCCTTCCTGCGGAACTGGATGGCCAGCTCGCGATCCTCGCCGCGCGCCTGGGTGTAGTAACCATAGGTCCAGAGGATGCCAATCCCGCAGAGGTTCTGGCGCATGTCGGCCGCCGAGCGCATGTGCGATCCCGCTAGAAATCCCAGCCCCCCGGAATAGACTTTGAAGCTCTGGTCGATGGCGAATTCACAGGAGAAATAAACCGCGCTCTTGGAGTATTCCGCGGCGATTTCGTAATGATGCGTGAAGGGTTTGGGCAGGAACGATGAAGCCATGTGGGATGATCAGGTGGGAAAGGGGTTTTGAGGGATGATGGATGCGGGGCGGTGATTGCGGTCATTCCGTCCAATCCAGGACGACTTTGCCGGAGTTACCAGACAACATCGTTTTGAAGCCCATGTCAAATTCAGTGTAGTGGAAGCGGTGGGTGATGACCGGGGAGATATCCAGCCCGGCGCGGATCATGCTGCTCATTTTGTACCAAGTTTCGAACATTTCACGCCCGTAGATGCCTTTGAGGACGAGGCCTTTGAAAATCACCTTGTCCCAATCGATGGCGACTTTTTCCGGGAAGAGCCCCAGCAGCGAGACTTTGGCGCCGTTGGACGTGTGTTCAAGGATGTCGCCCAGGCCCGACGGATGGCCGGACATCTCCAGGGCGACGTCGAAGCCCTCCTTCATGCCCAGTTCGCGCTTGACATCTGTTAGGGACTCGGTGGCGACGTTGACCGTGCGTGTGGCACCGAGTTTGGCAGCGAGCTCGAGGCGGTAGGGGTTCACGTCGGTGACGACGACATGGCGTGCGCCGGCGAACCTGCAGATGGCGGCGGCCATGCAGCCGATGGGACCGGCGCCGGTGATGAGCACGTCCTCGGCCACCAGATCCCATGAGAGCGCGGTGTGCACGGCATTTCCTAACGGATCAAAGGTGGAAACGATTTCCTCGGGGATGTTAGGATTGACCTTGTAAACATTGCGGTAGGGGATCGAGAGGAATTCCGCGAAGGCACCCGGGCGGTTCACGCCCACGCCTGAGGTGTTAGGACATAGGTGTTTGCGCCCGGCGAGGCAGTTCCGGCAGCGCCCACAGACGATGTGGCCCTCGCCGGAAACCATCTCACCGGGGACCACGTCGGTGACGCCGGAGCCCACGGACTCCACCACGCCGCAAAACTCGTGGCCGACGTGCATTGGCACCGGAATCGTGCGTTGCGCCCAGGCGTCCCAATTCCAGATGTGGACGTCGGTGCCGCAGATCGAGGTTTTGTGGATTTTTATCAACACATCCATCGGCCCGACCTCGGGTTCCGGGACATCCTGAAGCCATAATCCGGGCTCCGCCTTTGCCTTCACAAGTGCTTTCATGGGGGCGCGGGGCGAATGGTGCATAGCCACACCCCGAGGACCAGCGCAAATTGCAGCTCAGATGCGGTGTTCCACGCCGGGAAGCGGGACGACGACCTCGGTGTCCGGGAGCCTGCGTTGGGTTTCCGCGCGGAACCACTCCACGGCATCGTCATCCCCATGCACGAGGAAGGTTTTTTTCGGTCGGAGTTTTTCGATGTAATCGGCGATGTCCTCGCGGGTCGAGTGACCGCTGAAATCGAAGATGCGCATTTCGCAGTGCAGCGGGACCGGCGGGCGGGTTGGGTCTAATAGAACATTCTCCCCGGGTGATGCCATGCGGATGCGCCCGCCGGGGGTTTCGGGATCCGCGTAGCCGACGAAGAACAGGCCGTGGCGTTTGTTCTCGAGAATGCCTTGTCGGGCAAAAATGTTAGACACGGTGTTTTCCGACATCATGCCGCTGGACAAGGCATAGATGCAGCCGGGGCCGAAGGGGATGGGCCCCTTGCGTTTTTTGTCGCTGTCCACGATTTCCATGTCCTTGAGGAAGCGGAAGCCGGGGAGGTGGCGTCGTGAAACATCGCTGTAGCGGTCGTAAACATGGGTCATCTTGGTGCTCAGCCCGCCGATGTAAACCGGCGTGTGTTTTGGAATGAGGCCCTCGGTTTTGAAGCGGTGCAGCATGCCGAGGACTTCCTGGGTTTTGCCCATGGCGAACACCGGCACCAGCACCGAGCCCTTGCGGGCGATGACGCGCGCGATGGCTTCGGCAAAGGCGTTTTCCTCGTTAGAGCGGGAGTATCCTGGTGTGCGTTGCTGGGCGCCGCGTGTGGTTTCCACAATCAGCGCGTCCACAGGATCTTCGGGAAACAAGGCCCCTTTCTGCAAGGTGCTGTGTTCGAAATTCACATCGCCGGTGTACATCACGCGTTTGTCAGCACCATGGATTGTCAGGCCCACCGAGCCGAGGATGTGCCCGGCATCGTGGAAGGTGGCCCGCAGCGAACCCGTGTCATCCAGATCAAACGGGCGCTCGATGCCACGGTGTTCGAAGGATTCCACGATGCGGTCCAGTTCGCGGTGTTCGAAGAGAGGATACTCGGTGATGCCGTGTTCGATGCGTTTGGCCTGCATCACGTTCACCGAGTTGTGCAACATGACGGAGGCCAGATCGGCGGTTTCGGGTGTCAGATAGATCCGCGCCTGCGGCTGCTCGCGCAGGAACACCGGCAGCGTGCCCACATGATCGAGATGCGAGTGGGTGATGACGATCGAGTCGGCCGTACCCTCCGCCAGGAAGTCGTAGTGCGGGACGGCCTCCATGCCCTCGTGTTTCGGGTGCATCCCCGCGTCTAACACAACGCGGGCGTCCCGCGTTTCCAACAGATAGGAATTCGCGCCGATCCCGGCGTGGCGGCAGAGACTCTTGAAAATCAT
>CAYWLC010000189.1:4666-5431 GCA_964458895.1 uncultured Luteolibacter sp.
AGGGGAAAGCATGGAGGTGAGGTGAAACATGGATGCGTAGGGAACGGGTGTCAACCAACCACGAAAAAACCGCCGCCCGGGAGCACCGGACGGCGGTGTGAGGGTTGGTGTTTTCGCGGGCTTAGGCGCTGGCTTTCGAGGCTTTCGCTTCGAGGGCCTGTTTCGCCTGGGCGACGATGGCCGAAAACGCGGCGGCATCCGTGATCGCCAGATCCGAGAGGATCTTGCGGTCGGCTTCGATACCGGCGGCTTTCAAACCTTCGATGAAACGCGAGTAGGTCATCCCTTCGTTGCGGACGGCGGCGTTGATACGCTGCGTCCACAGACGGCGGAACTGGCCCTTGCGTCTTTTCCGGTCACGATACTCATAGGTCATCGCCTTGCGGACAGCGTCCTTGGCGTAACGGAAGAGTTTCGAGCGGAACCCGCGGAAACCCTTGGCACGAAGCAGAACGCGCTTGCGGCGCGCGCGGCTGGCCGGGGAATTGGTGGCACGTGGCATGTTTTGTTTTCAGTTGGAACAGGTCGTTGTTTTCATTCCTTGCACAGTCTCACCTGTTCGTGCTTCCCTTGCGGGATCAGGCTGTGTGAAGGCCGTCCGATTCGCGGACGGGGGCGTTTGCAGTTGCGGGGCTTCAGTTAACGGGAAAAAGGAAGATTCTCCCTGACGTTTCTAAGGTCAGCATCGGAGACCAACGCGGCTTGGCCCAGCCTGCGTTTCCGCTTGCTGTTCTTGCCTTGCAGCAAGTGGCGTGCGCCTTGTTT
>CAYWLC010000190.1:0-5410 GCA_964458895.1 uncultured Luteolibacter sp.
GCTGATCGTCCTTCGAGGTAGCCAGCACGGCCAGGCTCTGGGAATCAAACAATGCCCTGATCTGATCCCGCGTTTGTTTTTCAGCTTTATTCATGAACCTCCCTTTCGCATTATGACATATTTTCCAGCAGACAGCAGGATCGGCTGATTTTGGGCGTGACCATGAGGGGCAGCCGTTCGGCCAGGTATCTTAAAATCTCAAAGCTGGCACTGCCGGACCCCAGAATCATGGCTGCCCTCAAAACCGTTGCAGGGACAGGGCCTTCCAGCAGAATCCGGCCGACCTCATTCCGGGAAACCAGGTGTCGGCTGATATGTTTGTGATGAATATCGCCAAGACCTCCAAGATAGATGATATGATCCGCCCTTTCATGGGCTGCGGCCTGCACCAGGTCTTCTGCGCCGATCCGGTCTGCATCCCGGTATCGGCCCTTCTGGGATATCATGGAATGAACCAGATAATAAATGGTCCCGCACCCCTTTATGGCCTGTCGCAGCGACACAGGATCACCGATATCGCCTTTTACCAGCTCCACTTTGGGATCCAGGGCCCAGGGTCGGCCGGCCATTTTTGCAGTAGATCGCCCCATGGCCCTGACCCGGTAACCGGATGCAAGCAGCAAGGGGATCAGGCGACCGGCGACGTAACCGGTTGCGCCGGTGACCAGGACAGGTTTATCCGTATGTAATGACATGGTTCATCCTTTCTGACCGTCAAGTGTAAAAAGTGGGGCGGCCTTCCATCCGAAGCATTTCAGGAGTATTTTAACAAATGCATCTGAAACAAACCATAAAAACTATTTTATTCAGGCTGAAAAAGAGTTAACCATACATTGCGCTAAGTTATGCCGGAAAGACGCTCTGAGGCTTCTATTTTTTTTCTAATCTGGGCATGCTTTTGTTCTGAAATCGGATAGAAGCTGATGATGACGATAGCCAAAACATTACAAAGACAAGGGACCAGGGCATAAAGAACTCTGAGCATCATCACTGTGGACGCTCTCTGTTCTATGCTGGGACTGTAGCCGGACTCGCCCAAAAGAAAGAGTCCCATGCCGACACCCATGGCAGCGGACAGTTTGTGTCCCTTCGGCAGGCGTGCGTAATTGATTTTTTTTTAGCCGGGGAGCATGCTTGAGATGAAATCCCCAGCTGCCAGGACTAATCAAGGGTTGTTTGCCTTATAATTCCAGGGCATCCATTTAGAAGGATCTTTAAATAGTGCTGAAGTGTTCTTCAGGAGTGTGATCAGATAGTCGAGAGGATTGACCCCCATCAAGCTGCATGTATGGATAAAGCTCATAAACAGATCTCCGATATAGGCCCCATGCTCAGTCCGGTAAAACAGGGAGTTTTTTCTATGCTGGATACAACGTTTCAAGCTTTGTTCACAAATGTTATTATCCAGAGGGGCTCCCGGCACCCTTAAAAATTTTTCCATTTTTCTGTTCCGGGCCCGGAAGAAATTTTCAAAATGGGATGAATATATTATCAACTTTAATGCAGAAGAATGGCTATTGATGCTGGTTTTAATTCATATAGTTGAATAAAATTATCAAAGCTGAAAAAACATCACATACCATATATAGTGTTCCTCAAATTTTATGCTGACTGAGCACTACAGATTCCACTAAACGCTGATGAAATCAGAAACATCCCGGCCATAGATAGACATAGTGCCCGCATTATTACTATTCAGAGAATAATCAAAAAAATCCAATTAGTGAAAACTTTAACAGAGAAATTGCGATCCAGATTCACATCATCAAGAAAATAACTTTACGGGCTGTTTTAATATATGGTACTAATTTTAAAAATTATATCAAAACATTAATTCATTTTATATGGACGATAGAAGCCTGATGAAAAATGATACTACAGATCAAATAGTTTTCTGTCTTCTTGAAGATAAACTGATAACCAGCGAGCAAATTCAACATGCTAAAAAAATAAAATCGAAAATTGTCTCCCCTCTGCGGTTGCTGGACATACTAAAGGAGTTAAATTATATAACCAATAGCCAAGTCAAAATAGCGTTGAGCCATCACAAACATTCTTTTAAAATTGGCGATCTACTGGTTGAGTTTGGATATCTCACAAATGAAAAGCTTGAGGCTGCTCTGAACATTCAAAACAGTAATAAGGAAAAAAGATTGGGAGAAATACTTATAGAACAAAAGTTTCTTTCCGAAGATGATTTTCTTGATCTGTTATCCATTCAGCTTGGGTTTCCACATATTGAACCTGATATTCAAGAAATAGACAAAGACCTTGTCTCCAAAGCTAACACTAAATGGTATAGACGTTACAATTTCCTTCCCATGTATCAAGAAAATGGAAAACCTTTAATCGCTTTTGTCGATCCTTTCAGTCAAGAAAGCATTAAGGGTGCGACCGAAATATTTGGTCCTGATTTTATTATGGCTGTTGCTTCGCATAATGCCATTTTTTCATTATTGAACAAATTGGAATACGAATCAAAAATCGCTATTGTTGATGATGGCTCAGTGAAAGCAATTGTGGATTCAGTCATACAGAGTGCAATTATCGCAGAAGCCAGCGATATCCACTTTGAACCGTTTAAAAATAAACTTGTGATTCGTTTCAGACAAGATGGTATTCTCGTACACTATAAGGATCACCCCACTGAAATTATACCGATGTTGACAAGCCGAATAAAAATTATGAGTGGTGCAAATATTACTGAAAAAAGAATGCATCAGGGCGGAAGAATCTCTTTTGATTTTAATGGCAACGAATATGACATACGGGCATCTTTTTACATATCGGTTTTTGGAGAAAAAATTGTTCTGCGAATTCTGAACAATGTAAATCAGATCATAGATATTGAGCATATCGGTATGCCGCCGAAGCTTTTGAAACGTTTTTTACAAGATGCGCTGGACACACCTTCCGGCGTTATCATTGTCACTGGACCCACAGGTTCCGGTAAAACAACAACGGTTTATTCCTGCATCAATCATATAAAAAAGCCTGAAATCAGTATTATTACGGCAGAAGAGCCTGTTGAATATATCATAAAAGATGTTATTCAGTGTTCAATCAACCCGAGCATTAACTTGACGTATGAAGAGACTCTAAGGCATGTAGTAAGACAAGATCCAGACATCATTGTGATAGGGGAAATCAGAGATACCTATTCGGCTGATGTTGCCGTTCATGCTGCATTAACCGGCCATAAAGTGTTAACCTCCTTTCATACAGAAGATAGTATTGGCGGTCTGATCAGGCTTATGAACATGGATATAGATGCTTTTCTTGTTTCTTCCACGGTGGTGTGTATATTGGCTCAAAGACTTTTAAGAAAGGTTTGTGACAAGTGTGCTGTACCATACCATCTGAGCCCGGAAGACTTGTCTCGAATAGAGTATAAGCCTGTTGATGTTGCAAACTATCAATTTTTAAAAGGTAAAGGATGTTCCCATTGCAGATACACTGGATACCGTGGGAGAATAGCCGTTTTTGAAATGCTTATTCTGAATGAATTTGTAAGGGATGCCATTCTAAATAAAAAATCAAGTTATGAAATCAGAAAAATAAGTGTAGAGACATCGGGTCTGCTGACACTTCTTGAAGATGCTATTAATAAAGCTTCTTCTGGAATCACAACGATAGAAGAAATTTTTAGATGTGTCCCAAAGCTTCTTAAACCACGCCCAATTATGGAAATAAAAAGATTACAGGGGAATTAATTCATGGAAAAAAACGAAGCTATTATTGATATTCTCTTATCCGAAATTAAAAATGAAGATTCACTTCCGCCACTAAGCAATAATTCTTTATCACTCCAGCAGGAAATAACAAAAAGTTCTCCTGATTTCAAAAAAATTGAAAACATGATAAAAGTTGATCCTTCATTAACCAGCTATTTTTTAAGGATTGCGAATTCTATTGTCTACAAAGGACTTGAACCGGTTGATACAGTTAAGGAAGCCATACGCAGACTTGGAACTACCGAAATAAATAATATTGCGACTTGGGCGATTCATCAGTCTAATTTTCAGACAAAAGACCCTTTTATAAAGACTTATAAAACAAAATTATGGTTTCATTCCTTATCCTGCGCTATGGGTAGCGTATGGACCGCCAAATATCTTCATCTTGATATGGAGGAGGTTGTCTCAAAATCGTTCCTTTCTGGACTTTTGCATGATATGGGATCTCTTTGCCTCTTGACAGCACTTGAAAAAGTAAAAACCGAAAATAAAATAGAACATTATCCTTCTGAATTCATTTTAAAAGAAGTTATTGAAAGATTTCATACAGATCAGGGTTATAATTTGTTAAAATGCTGGAACTTGCCAAAGGAATTTTATACGGTTGCCAGAGATCATCATGCCGAGCAATTTGATCACACCAATCTACTTCTTAGTCTAATCCGATTAATTAACAAAATTTGTGAAAAAATGGAAAGAGGCAATAAGTCATGGGAAACAGCGGCTATCATCAGTTCTGTTGAGGCAAATATTTTGGGAGTTTCTGAAATTGGCATAGCAGAGATTGAAATCGAAATTGAATCTTCTCAGGAAAAATTTAGCACATTGTTTAAATCTTGAAAAAATCAAGGGATTGGATAATTTCCAATCCCCTTCGAAATATTGCCACCAAAGACTTAAAATGCCAATAATCATCTACCTTTGGTAGGGAATAGCCCGGTTCTGCAGATAATATAATCGCTGTTTTATACCCAGAAAATGATATTTTTTTACACCAAATGTGTTTATCTCAGTCTCCAATTTCTGGGGAGGAACACCTTTATATTTTTCAGCCCTGCCATCAAATATGACCATTAAAAAATAAGACATCCAGATTCAATTTAAAAATGAAGCCCAATGAAAATCAAAATTTGGATACTCCTAAATCGAGCTTTTTAATCCATCCAGTACCATTTCTTCTCTGAGCAGGGGCTTCATCAAATAAGCTTTAATACCCATTGCCATGGCTTTTTTCTTTGAAATCCTTTCACTGAAACCTGAGCAGAGAATAACCGGGATGTCCGGGCTATATAAAATTTTCGCAAGATACCAGATATGGTATGGATGATTTTTTTTGTTACCGGTCAAAAATTAAACTTTATGGGGAAAATAAAAATCAAATAAATCAAAATCCCATGGAACAATATTGACGTTTTGCTGAGGGGTCCCGATAAATTTTTTCATCCTTTTGTTCAGACCCCGGGAAAAAAATCAGAATGGGATGAATATATTGAGTGTAATGCGTAAGGATGGCCCTGGATGATGCCATTGGCTCATATATTTGAATCAAAATCTTAAAGCTGAAAAAATGTCACCTACCTTATGTGGTGTTGGCCAGAATCTTGTCAAAGTCAAACCCAATAAAGATTTCTCTCAGGCATTTCGGCTCTCATCCAAAACTTCCCGTATTTTTT
>CAYWLC010000191.1:0-5300 GCA_964458895.1 uncultured Luteolibacter sp.
CAAAAACTCGGCCGTGCTGTTGCGGATCTGAAGCTTCTTTTCGGGTTTCATGGCGGGTGCTGATCTAACCTAATTCAGTTGATGTGTCCCAAAGCCTTGAGGGTATCGAGGATGGCGGTGATTTGCTCGGGAGTGGCGTCGGTCATGCGGCGGAAGCGGTCGCGGTTCCCACGGAGAAGCACTCTCCCGCCGGAACCGTGAATGGATTCCAACAGTTTTTTGGCCCGGAGGCAAGAGGTTGCGTTTGCTCACGTTGAGGTAGGCGCATGTTTGTTTTTCGGTCATCAGGGCGTTGGCGGGTTCGCTGCGCGGGCAATCAGTTGGCGTGTCCATGCCGATGTTGGCCATGTCAACGGGTTAGGGTGGCGACAAATGGCGACAAACAGTTAGCCATTGCGGTTCCAACTGGCAAAAATGGTTCAAAATACTGATGGCCAACTGCGGCAAATTCAGGCTAATATTCGCTGTAACATGCTAATAATGAATGATTTACGACTCACTTTTAACCAATTGGTCCTGGGTTCGAGTCCCAGTCCTCGTATGTTTGTCATCAGTGCATCTGGGGAAATGTGCATCGGGCTAGCGGAGGGGAGTGATTACAACCCGTTTAATATCTGAACGCTCCGTATGATTAGCCTTGTCGAAGGGTGTGCAAGGGTCTAAAGAGGACGGTACACGATTTGCAATGCCTAGGTTGGCCCAACATGATAGCAGCCCCGTCCGTGCGCCTGTGGGTATCCGGGACAAGCTATCGCTGTCTCTGGAAGCCCTTCCCCCTTTGGAGCAATTACGCGTTCTTTGGTGCGAACTTGAATCCCGTTCCCGCGCAAGCTTTTTCATTTCCTGGTCGTGGATGGGTGTCTGGCTGGAACAACTGCCATCAGACGTCCGGCCACAATTGCTCCAAGCGCGCTTGGAGGGTCGCGTGGTTGGTCTGGCCTTGGTCGTAAGCGGGCAACCCCGGCGGAGGTTTGGCATGAATTATTCCCACACCGCCCACCTGCATGCGACGGGGCGCCCCGAGTTGGACATTTTGACGGTGGAACACAACGACTTCCTGTTGGATCGTGATCATGAGACCGAGGTTCGTACCGCGATGCTGGAATACTGGCTGGAATGCGTGCCCAAGACCACCGAAATCTCGCTGATGTGGCTGACCGACTCCCGATGGTTGTCAGCCATCGAACATGCGGCCCTCGCGGGCATTTCACACAAGCAATCCATTCACCGCTCGTATGCGATCCATCTCGATGAGGTGCGTGAGGCGAAGTTCGATTATCTCAATTTGATTGGACCGAATTGTCGCAGGCATATCCGCCGCGCCTTGAGGGAATACAGTCTGCTCGGTGAGGTGGGGCTGGAGGTCGCCACATCGGTGGAGCAGGGCTTGGACTGGTTCGACCGCTTGGGTGAGCTGCATCAGGCGCGATGGATGGCGCGGGGGCATCCCGGTTCATTCAGCAATGAGTTCTTCACCCGTTTCCACCGCGCCCTGATCGGGCGCAACCTGGACAAGGGCGGCATCCAGATGCTGCGGATCCGCGCCGGCAAACACCCGATAGGATACATCTACAGCTTCGTGCGCCAAGGCCGGGTGTTTGTCTATCAGACCGGCATGGACTACGGCCTGCCCGGAAAAAACGCGCGGCCCGGGCTGGTCAGCCATGTGATGGCCGTACGGTACAACGCCGCCGCGGGGCATGATGTCTATGATCTCATGGCCGGTGATTCCCGCTACAAGTGCGAGCTATCGACCCTTAACGAATGGATGACGTGCATGACTCTGCGCACCGCATCGTGGCGCTTTGAACTGGAGGAAACGATGCCCCGTGTTGTCTCTGTTTTGCATCCGCTTCACCGGGTGCTGCGTGGGATCAGGGCCGCAGGGCGCGTCCTGGTGGGGGTTGCGGATAAGTGTTAGATCCATTGATCTAACATGGGTAAAGGCGGCGAAACCCTGTGAGGCGCGCAAACCAACCACTGAAACACTGAGCCTGGAAAGAGAATTGGAACCACAGATGGACGCAGATAGACACAGATTTTCAAGAAGTTATAGAAATCAGAGCGCACACCCAACAGATGAGACGAGGAATCTGCGGAACCCTTTATTATCAGCGTTCATCCGCGTCCATCTGCGGTTCTATTTTCCTCTTTCGGCTGAGCACCGCTGAGAGAACTGATTTTTGCGGATTCTCAGTGGAATCAGTGGTGCTCAGTGCCTTTGCCTCGTTATTCAGGATAGTGTGCTCGGCTATTTGCCGTTGGCCATCTCCGCTGCGCTACGGTTCCGCTTCGCTCCGGTTGTGGTAAAACTGCCCGATTTCACGGAAGGACGGCCATTGCGGTGCCACGCCACCCGGCGCATCCTGGGAACTCACGATCAGGTTGCCCGACATTATGCGTTGCTTTTCTCCCACACTCGGGTTCGCAGCGCCTCCGCTGCGGCACGGGCTTCGGCCTCCTTCTTGCTTTTGCCCTTGCCGGTGGCGAGCATCTGATCACGCCATGACACCTCGGCTTGGAAAACTCGACGGTGGTCCGGGCCGCTCTCGCCAATGATCTGATAGTCCGGAGCCTGGGCATGGATCGCCTGCAGGCATTCCTGCAGTTCACCCTTGGGATTCTGTTCCTCGGGGCTGGTCACCATGTTGCCTATCTCGGCTTCAAACAAACGGATGACCAGTTCGCGGGCCTGTTGTGCGCCGGAGTCCAGATAGACCGCGCCGATGAGGGCTTCAAAGGCATCCGCCAGCGTGGACATGCGCCGCCGCCCGCCGGTGGTTTCCTCACCTTTTCCTAACAAAACATAATCGCCCAGATGGATGGCCATGGCAAAACGGGCGAGCGCGCGGCGGGAAACCACCCGCGAACGCAGCTTGGTCAGACGACCTTCCGGGAAATCCGGGAACATCTTGAACAGCTCTTCGGTGACGACCAATTGCAGCACCGCATCGCCCAGGAATTCCAGTCGCTGGTTGTCAAAATGCGGTTTCTGCGATTCGTAGGCGAGGCTCGGATGGGTCAGAGCCTCCGCCAGAAGAAGCGAATTGCGAAATTTGTAGTGGATCCGGTTTTCCAGCGGCTGCATGGGACGATAGGCGGTGATTCCTCCTTCCCCGTCCGGATTTGCGTGGAAATCCCGATGGGAAAGATGGGGTGATCGACGGGACTCGAACCCGCAACAACCAGAATCACAATCTGGGGCTCTACCATTGAACTACGACCACCATTTTTACGGCGGGCGGAAACCTAAATCGATGCTTGCCGGTTTGGAAAGGGAAAAATCACGGGGATTGTTTCCGGGATTGTTTCCGGGCTTGGCAGATTGCAGGCATTGGGCATGCTGGCGGCCATCCGCGCGATGCATCCAATCCCACGACGGTTCCTGCCGCTCCTCGTAGCCACCGTGATTTGCGGTTGCGGGGTTCCGCAACCCCCGCAATGTCGGTCAGTCCCACGGGCCTCGCGGGCCCCGGTGGCCACTTTGCTGGCTGACGCGCACAAGGACTGGATGATTCTCGCAAGCCCGGCCCGCCAAAGCGATTGGCCATTGGCCAGAAGTCGATACAACACCGCCGTCGCCAAGTTGTTTGACCAACTGCGCTGTCATCCGGACACATGGGACGCCCGCGCCGCAAGCCTAGGCACCCGCATCGCTCCTCCGGGACCGGATCAAACCGATCTCGCCAACCTCGATGCCCTTTTTCCTGCGGCCTTGGTCAACGTGCATTCCCTCGGAGTCCACCGCACCAGCCCCGGAGTCGGCGTCCCGCTCGTGGGATGGAAAAAGACCTCGCCAGTGGGCGGGCGTCGCGGGAAGTTCCTATTACCTAACGGATTGCCCTACAACGTGACGGCCGTGCTGGCATTTGACGGCTCCGGCGCACCCGAATGGAGATTCACCAAACGCTGGCGGCAGGAGGATGTGCGGGTCGGTGCCTGTCCCCACCCACTCGCCGCGGATTGGACCGCCCCCAATGCGTTCTACTGGAAAATGTGCGAGCTTGATGATCTGAAAATTCAGAATGTGTTCCTGCCGGACCGCTTCATGGATGAAACGGGTATCTACTTCGTCACGCCGTATGATCCGGAAAAAATCCCCGTGGTTTTTGTTCATGGACTGGTATCCAGCCCGGATGCATTCAAAAACATCATCAACGAACTCGCTCCGGAACCCTGGTTCCGCCGGCACTATCAGATCTGGCTCTACAATTACCCGACCGGCACCCCATGGCTCTTCAGCGCGGTGAAATTCCGCGCGATCATGCGCGACGCCTGCGCCTATGCCAGGTCCAAAGGCCATGACCGCAAGCTCAAGCGCATGGTCGTCGTCACCCACTCGATGGGCGGCGTGATCGCACGGGCCAGTGTCACTCATCCCGGAAACGTGCTTTACGACGCCCAATACAAAACCCCCTTCAACCAACTCAAGTGCGCGCCGGAGACCCGGGCATACATCCATGACAGCCTGCTCTATCAACCCTTGACCGAACCCGAACGCATGGTCTTCCTCGCCGTTCCCCACCGCGGCAGTCCGGCGGCCAATTTCCGGGTGTCGATGTGGATCTCGCGCCTCATCCACCTGCCGAAAACCCTGACAATCGATTTGTTAGATTCGACCTTGCAATCGGTAAGCGACATCGTTCATGGCGTAAACCCCGCCAAAAACCTGCCCACCTCCATCAACAGCCTCTCACCCGACTATATCGGCAATACGGCCATGGCGAAAATTCCGCTGCCCGGACCCATCACCTTCCACTCGGTCATCGGCGACTGCGGGAAAGGCAATACTCCTAACAGCAACGACGGCGTCGTTCCCTACTGGTCGTCCCACATCACCCCCGTGGCCTCAGAAACCATCGTCCCCTGCTACCACAACATGCCCGACAAACCCCAGGCAGCGGAGGAGGTCAAACGCATCCTCAAACTGCACCTCAAGAGGAAAAGCTGAAAATCTGAAAAGCTGAGATACTGAAATTTCGCATCGCTTTTTCCCGTCAACTTCTTCTCCATTTCGCCACTGCATTTCACTTTTCCTCGTCTCAATTTCAGCATTTCAGTTTTCAGCATTTCAGCTTTTACCCCCATGTCTCCCGAACAACAACTCGCCCAGCTCACGGCCGGCACCGCCAAGGTGCTGTCAGAAAACGAACTCCTCGCGAAACTCCGTCTCGGCCGGCCGCTGCGCGTCAAGCTCGGCGTCGATCCCACCGCGCCGGACATCCATTTCGGCCACACCGTGCCCTTGGAAAAACTCCGCCAATTCCAGAAGCTCGGCCACCAGGCGGTGCTGCTCATCG
>CAYWLC010000192.1:0-5246 GCA_964458895.1 uncultured Luteolibacter sp.
TTTTGTCCTCTGCTGCCCATTCGCCACGGAAAATTCTTTCGAATTCAAGATACTTATCAAGAAAGTTCGTATTTCTGTAATCTCGCCACTTATCACAGTGGTCAACGACGAAAGCGGTTAGCTCTTTGTCCGACTCGGTGGGTTCTTGGTATTCGCTCTGCTTTAGATCCATGTCAGACCCCTGAAATTACGTCCATAGGCGCCCACGAATCGTCGTCGTCTTGCTCGAAATACGACGTTACGGCAAGTTGGTCAATGTAGGACAGTGCGTCGCAATTATGAACCAAAATGCCGTTGGCGTAATAGCTGTGGGCGTGCTCAACGCTTAGATTGTAGACGCTTTGCCTTTGCTTCAGGGGTGTAATAGTCTGGGTGCTCTTTTCGCCAATTCGTTGCAGAGCATTTGCCACCGCAGAAATACACCTTTGTTGTCTTGAGGGATTCAAAGCCGCCGCCGCACTCTTTGCAGGTGTGCTCGACGGGTTTTCGGTTCGCCCAAACTGCATGGCCGTTTTCTTTGTGCCAAGCCAAACCTTCTGGAGATGAGTGCCAAGCCGCTGCGCTAGGTCGAATCGCTTCCAAGTGCGCCAGTTGCTCAGGCCGCTTTGCATTTGCGCTGCGCTGCTCAGAATGTTCGTCGCCATGCGCAGCGACGCTGAGACATTCCAAGTTGGAAATGTCGTTGTTCGACCAATTTCCATCTTTGTGGTGGATGTGATGCTTCTCTGGGATGGCTCCGTTGTGAAACTCCCAGACATGCCTGTGCAACATGCCACCCCCGGCTTTGGTGAAATACCTCTGATGAGCCAGCTTTTTAGCTTCTGGATACCTGTTGTACTTGTAGCCGTTAAAGTAAACAGACTCTTTGACCACGCCAACTTTGCTTGGAAAACCCATGATGAAACTCCTTTGTGTTGATACACAAGGATATCATCTTTACGGATGTTTTGCAAGTCAATCCATCCACGATTCGTCATGATCGGGTGGTTTTTGGTGCCCACAAGCTGGCCATTCAAGGATAGAACTTCAGCCTGCGCGTTGGTCATGCGCTGCGCTAAGACCCTACAAGGGCCGTCGGGCGTGTCCACCAGGTCGTTGACGCGCAGTTGCTCAATTGGCGTCAGCCCGTTTGGTGTGGAAATCATCGTTCCAGCAACAAAGCAGAGGTCGTCGTGAACGCCCTGCGATGGAAACATCAAAAGCTGGTCCACAAACGTGTCCCAGTTCTCCTCGCTGTTCAGGATGATTCTACCGTGTTCAAATCGCCCCTGCAAAGACCAAATCACCCGGTCGGTCTTCTTCCGGTTGCCGTGGGTTAAATCAACAATATGCGAATAGACATTGTTTTTTCGCATCAGGTCTGACAAATACGGCAGCACCGCGTTTTTCAGCGCCCCTCTTTCGATCCCGATGCTCAGTGGCCTGTAGTCGCGCATCTTCATCAGTATCTTGGCCGCCGTCTCGCGGATATCCCAGCGTCCATGCTCGATCTCTTTCACAAACCACTTGCCGTCGTCCGTCACCTTGACGACCGCAATGGCCGACTCGTCCAGCCGCTTCTTACTATTGGCCGCCTGCTTGGCCACTTCCTCAAACCCAGCCAAGTCCACCGCCACGAAGTAACTGCCATAGTCCGGCTCCTCGCCGTACTTGATCCATTCCTCTTTGAAAACATCCGCGCCCGCATTGCTGAAGCTGGCCAGGTATTCCTGTTTGAACGCGAAGGTGCTGAGGGTCTTCTTCGCCGACTCGATCTCCGACGGGTCGATCAGCGGGTTGTCCTGCGTGGTGAAGTGCCAGCTTTTCCAGTCGCTGTCCTGGTTGTCCTGCCCCAGCTTCCACAAATCGTGGAACCAGTTGCGCCCTTTTGGCGTGCCGATGAACATCCCTCGGCCCTTCCTGTCTGACAGAGACGCCCGAATGACCTGCTCCCACGCCTCGGGCTTGATGTCGGCCACCTCGTCCAGAACCGCATACGTCAAGCTCACCCCGCGCAGCGTGTCCGGTCGGTCTGCGCCCCTGACGTAGATGCGCGCCCCGTTGACCATCGTGATGTCCAAGTTGTTCACATGGCTCGACTGAATCACCTCTCGCCCGAGGTCCAGCAGCAAGTCCCAGATGATCTGCCGCGACTGCCCCATCGTCGGGCTGACGTACAGCACGGCTGAGCCCGGTGGGCACTTGAGCGCCTCGATGATCAGTGTCGTCGCGGCCAGTCTCGACTTCCCACAGCGCCGCCCGGCAGCGATGACTTTGAACCGCGTCTGGTCTGCGTAGACCGTTTGTTGCCAGGGTAGGAGGCTGAAGTTCAAGTCAGACATCCGTAATGTCTCCCGCGTCTATGACCGTCGGCGCTTCGCCCAGACCCGTGATGTTGATCGTGATGGCGCTGCGCTGGTTCTTGTCCTTCTCGAACATACCGATTGGCAGCGTCCTGTCCATGCACATCTTCAGCGCCGCCATCTGACCAGGGTGCTCATCGTTGAGCGCAATCTGGATCACCTTCTCCGCGACATCCTTGCCGCCAGACCTGATCATCAGCTCTTTCAGCTCCTTGATGCGTTGGTGATCCGTCTTGGGCAGAATCGCAGGCGGATTCTCTGCGTACCTCTGGATCGTCATCTTGATCGGTCGTCCTCTTTTTTTCGGTTCCACTTTGCCCTTTCGGAGTTAGTCGCCGGATTGTAGGTCAAATAGTCATGGTGCGGTGTGCGCCTAGACAACAGTGAAGAAGGGTTTGTGTTTTGCCCTAAGCTCATCGGAACACTTTTTTGCGTCTTCAAAAGACTTAAAAAACCTGACGTAAGACTTCCCTGCCGATTTAACCCGCACTCTAAAGCTATTTTTCTGCGCTACCCAATAGACATGTGGGTATAGGTTGTTTTTTGCGGGTAGGCGATTTTGGTTGTTCTCAAAATCTGTAGCCTGTCGCAGATTGCATAAACGGTTGTCCGTTTTAACGCGATTGATGTGGTCGAGATGACCTTCTGGAAACTCTCCGTAAGCGTACAACCAAGCAACACGGTGCTGTAAATACAGTTTGTAGTCAATACAGAAATGTAGATACCCGCTTTTATTCGGCACATCGCTTACACGTCGCCCAGCGCGATTGACAGATTTTATTCGGGTGAATACGCCAGTGTCAGCGTCGTAGGTCATCAGTTCTTTTAGCCTGGCTTGGGTCAACATAGCTTTTCCTGTGTGGTTGGTACCTTTACAGGGTACCACAAACACAAAATAAAGTCAATTTGCTTTCTTCAGAATTTAGGAGGCACCCGTAACTTTTTGTCTAACAGCCAGACCCCTCCCCCCCCATGCTTCAGGCTTCAACCTTTGAGGCTTCAAGCAAACTGCGAGCGGCTTGGAGCTGGGAGCACTTAACATAACGCAGCGAGCAAAGGGAAGGGAGCACGCGGGCCCTTATTCGGGGGACCTAGCGGCCATCATGAATCTAAATGAGAATGATTCGCATTCAGAAATAATATGGGATTGTCGCCAGGGCGAAACCCTGCGTGCCACAAGTCAGCATAGACCGCGAGCACTTCCCGAAAACCAACGGAAATATCGCCACGTCCTGCGGCCATCAAGATAGCTCGATCAGCGTCCGAAAGTGGCCGCGAAAAATAGCGGGTGTCGTCTTTGCAAGGTCTGGCCATAGTGTTAGTCATGTAGTCATGTAGTCATGCAAATTTTAGCCGCCAAACCACCGCAGCGCATTTGTGGCGTGTGGGTGGTCTTGGCCGTTTCGCCTATACATATATATCTATTACATAGAATTTTTAAAATAATGACTACATGACTAACATCTCCCGAAACCCGCATGGATAGGCGCTTACAGCGTAGTCATGCCCATGACTATCACGCTACTATCACGCTACTAACACTAAGGGTAAACACCTAGAAAATACTGGTAAAATATCCTTTACAATAGAGACTCACACAATCCACTGGAGTAAACGACATGACACTTGACCAACTCATGACTTGTATTGAAGACCTACGCGATGCCACGCCTCACGCATCATTCGATTGGCTCGCCAATTACATCTACACACGGCAGACGCACTACACACTGGCCGAGATCAAAACCACCATCATTGCAACCATCGGATAAACATCATGAAAACAGCATCTTGGATCATCGTCAACAAAGCAACCCGCGAATCAGTGTTTGAGACGTTTCACGAAAACACGGCTAAGGCTATCAACTCGCGTTTGTATGAGGCAGTGCCTGCCCTTCAATACTTGCAACAACTTAACGCTGGAATACTTGCAACCCGTAACGCTAAGGCGGTGACAGCATGAAAGATATTCTCGCTGCCGTGCTTATCGGCTTGGCACTGTGCGCCTTGCTGCTCCATGGGCTTGATGCTCTGTTTTATTGATAAGGGGTAAACCATGAAATACATCACTGTCACTGTTTACGGGCGCGAATATCGCGCCTTGCTGCTCGCCTCCCATGGCTGCGGCACTGTTGATGTGCAGCTGCCCTCTGGCCGCTGCTTTCGCGTCTCGGGCTTGAACGTCAAGGGATAACCCAGCCTGAAGCCCGGTTAGGGCTTTGGGGTGCGCATCTTCGCCACTATTCACGAAAGTAAAGTAATGTCACAACGAATCACCCGCGCATTTCTTGACGCCAAAGCCGACACCCTCAACAGCCTGACCAACTCACCCGCCGAATCATCGCGCATGGTTGACGGCAAGTACCGCGCCAACGTGGGCAGCTATCACATCTCCGGCTCATATGGCGGCTATTGCTTGCACCGTATGGCAAACGAGGCGGGCGGTGTAAATGATGTGCTCAATTGCGGCCACATCACCGCCAAACAGTTGGCCGCGCTTATGTCTGCCTACACTGCCGGGCTGTATGACGCAACAAAAATCAACTTTTAATGGGTACACCATGGACAACATCTACACCACACCCATCAGGACCGAGGCAGACGCCGAAGGCTTCTTCTTTCAGTTGCACCAGCTCGGGCGACTGTTCCATCCCGAGGACAACCCCGCCGAGGTGGTCAACGGCGCGTCAGGTGGCTGGCTGTTCACCAAAGAACAAGCCGAGCACCTGCGAGACCGCCTCGATGAGGTTTATGAGGTCATGGACGACCCCTGCGAGTACTGCCTGACCCTGACCCACCCAGACAGCGACCGCGAGACAGAGACGGGCGCAAAACTCGCCCAGGTTTAGGGCCAGTAAGCACGGTAAGGAGAGCCCCTCGTGACCGAATTTACACACGCCACGA
>CAYWLC010000193.1:0-5201 GCA_964458895.1 uncultured Luteolibacter sp.
CGCCGAACCCGCCGTGCAGACCTTCCATCTTCCCACCGGGCGCTACGTGCGATGCGAGGAAGGCCGCCCGCGAATCAAAAACAAGGAACTTGCCCTGCAAATCCTCCGCTCCAAACTCTACGAACAAAAACTCCGCGAACAGCAGGAATCCTATTCCTCACACCGCCGGTCCCTGATCGGCTCCGGCGACCGCTCGGAAAAAATCCGCACCTATAATTTCCCGCAAGCGCGCATCACCGACCACCGCATCGGCCTCACCTCCCACAATCTGGCAGGCGTCATGGCCGGAGACCTATCAGAATTTACCGCGGGCCTGCAAAAGGCCGAAATGGCCGAGCGCCTCGCCGAGGCCGGAATGTGATTGCTCAATCGCGTTTTTCCTGCAGCCAGTGTGCCATGGCCATCAGGCGGCCCACCCCGGCGGCTCCGGCGGATCCCGTTAGGCATGTCGCCTGATTGGCGATTTCCGCGCGTCTTTCCACCGACCACAAGCCTGCGCGCTCGCGGAACAGGATGAGAGCGCGCGTTTCATCAGGGGTGAGCGCCACCGGCACTCTCACCGCTGTGATCGGCGGCGGCGACGCCACCACCGGCAGCACGGGCATGCGGTCGTAGATGACCACCGTGCCTGCGGCGAGGTCCCCTAACCGTTGGAATCGTTTCGAGGCGAGACAACTGGTCACGCCGAAGCCGTAGGTGAACATCGGCATGCTATCGACGAAGCGCAGGAAATTGCGCACCACCGCCTGGCCCGGTGTGATCGGCGATCCTGTGGCCTGCACCACGCGCAGGCCGACCGCGCGTTTTCCCGGAGTGGCTCCGCGCTTGCCAGCCTCGAACACCACTGGATAGAGCCAGTCCAGCAGAAACCACGCCAGCAATGAAAGCCCGCCGGCCACTCTAACACCCATGGCGATGCCCGCCAGTGAGATCAGGAAACCGACCACCAGCATGACCGCCAGGCGGATCAACAGGTCGATCAGATAGGCCCCGGCCCGTGGCAAGGGTCCCGCGATGCGCAGGCGGATTTCCACCCCTTCGGCGAGTTCCACCAATTGCAGGGTGTCGAGTTTTGATGGGGTGTCCAAAGGCAGAGGGAGTTTGGCAGGTTGGATTGGGATGGCAACTTCGGAAAGGCCATCGGGAAAACTCCATGAACCGTTTGCGTTACGATACCAACCCAATATCATCTCCATTGAGTCATTGACTATTTTTCTGGTCATATTATACTCTCCACAAATGACGACCCGACAGCTAAGTATCACTGAGTTCAAATCCCATTGTACAGCGGAGATCCGTGCGGTGGAGCGGGGCGGAGTGGTGGTGGAACTCACGCGCCACGGGAAAACCGTGGCCCTCGTAGGTCCCCCATTGCCCGCGCCCCCTCCACCCGTTCTTGCGGACTGGATTGGTAGCGGCAAGGGCACCGTGAGCTTTGCCCACCATTACGATGCTGCCGCCCCGGCAATTGCACCAGAGGATTGGGAATGTTGAGTCTCACCCCGATACCCGATGAACGGCCCGTTTCTCCTCGATACTTGTGCATGGCTCGATGCGTTTGCCGTGCCCGAACTTCTCAAGCCTTCCGTTTGCAAGCGCATTCAAGCCGAGCAAACCCTCTTTGTGTCAACGATCAGCCTGTTGGAAATCGCCCGTAAGGAGGCCCGGGGTGATTTGACCTTCGGCATGCCATTGTCAGCATGGTTCCGGATGGCACTCCCAAAAGGACGGGTCAATCTGATAGACATCTCACCGGAAATCGCCGCCGACGCCACCCGTCTTCCCGACTGGCCCCACAAGGACCCGGCGGATCAAATCATCATCGCCACCGCGAGGATCCATCGGCTCGAAATTCTAACATCCGATGGAAAAATCCTCGGTTATCCCCATGTCAACAGCACCGCGTCGAGGAAGGCATGAACTGAAGGACGCTCACTTCGGGAACGCTTCGGTGCGGAATTTCTCCTGCTGCTGGCGCAATTGCGGGTCGCTGGGGAGATGATAGACCGCCTTCTTCGACCACTCGAGGGCCTGTTCGCGCCTGCCTTTGGCGAACTGGATCTCCGCCATGGTATCGAGGAAGGCGGACTGGTCGGGCTTGAGCGCGAGTGCTTTTGTTAGATATGTTTCGGCCTCATCGAGCTTGCGCAGGGCGCGGGAGGCGAACCATGCGGCGGTGTTCAGTGAGTTGTCGCATTCGGGATAGAGTTTGAGGATGTGAGTCATGAGGTCCCACGAGGTGTCGAACCAGGCGTCATGTTCCTTGATGAGTCCCACCTTGCGCAGCGTGGGGAAGAAAAAATCCGCGAGCGAGCCATCGCTGGCGAACGACCGGTGGCAATTGGCGAGGATGCGCAGTGCCGTGGGGCGGTCGGATTTCATCAGGGTGACGGCCCGCGCCATGTCGGCCTGGAGGCGGGCGCGCAGGTAGAGCAGGGGATTGGCGAAACGATCCTCGCTGGAGGCAACCATGCGGGCGAGCACCTCGCAGACCGCCGCAGTCTCCTTCCATTTTTCTGCTTTCATCAGGCTGTCAGCAAGATGCCTGAGTGCCGTGGCGAGTTCCGGCGAACCCGGACTGGCCTCGCGTGCGGCCCTCGCCCACCACTCGTCGGCACGCGCGTAATCCAGGCCGAAGGCGTAGCCATTGCCAATTTGGATGGCGATGGACGCGTCGCCCAGCGCCAGTTTCTCGGCCCATTGCTCATGCACCGCCGCATCGGCTGCGCGACCCGCCTTGCGCAGTGCGGCCGCAGCGTAAGCATGCAGGCCCGGATTGTGCGCCTCTTTGGATTTCACCAGGTCATCGATCTGTCTGATGATGAGCGCAGCGGCATCGTTCCAGCGTTCCGCCGCGGATAGATAGAATATCCCCTCGCCCCAAAAGGTCTTGGCACGGCTGCCTTCCGGCAACTGGTCCCATGCTTTCAGGGCGGTGGTGACATCTCCGGTCAGCGTGCCGAGCGCGGAAATTCGCTCTAACAAAACGGTGCGGGATTCCACCGGTGTCGCGTCGGTTAGTTTCCAGGCCAGGTCCAGCCATTTTTCCCGCAGGCGGGCGGGGTCGCCCTCCATGTTGAACAATGCGAACATGCCATCGAAGCGTTCGACGCGGCTTGAGTTGGGAGCGAGTTCCTCGAGCCATTTCCACCAATTCCTGACTTCCTCGTCATCGCCGAAGGCGGCGGCCACCAGTTGGTCCCAGCGCGGGTTGTCCTCACCCGCCCAGATGATGCCCACCTGTCTGGCCAGTTGCGGAGCCGCGGCCTGGCTCTGGCGGTCACCGAAGAGCTTGCCGAGAAACTCCACAAAGTTGTTAGAATCCTTTTCCGCGAGGGCGGCGAGCGGCGCGGAAAAGACCGCGCGCGCCTGCACATGGAGTCCCCTGCGTTCGAAAAAATTAGCGAGCGCCACGAGTTCCTCGCCGTCGTTGGAGACCTCGTGTTCATCTTCGATATCGCTGGTGGTGATGTTCTTGAAACGCTTTTCCACCCACGTTTTGTAGTCCGGGCGGTCAAGGTCCAAGCCCAGCGTGCGGAAGGCATCGGGGATGCGTTCGAGCGAGTCGAAATGACGAAAGGCACCCAAGGGTGAGATGGCCGCGTAGGCTTTTTCGGCAGATGCGGACTCACCTAATAGAAATAACGTGCTCATTGCGATCACTGAGGCGTTGCCGCTGTTGGGCGATCGGACCACCTTGTTGAGCAATTCCAGATCCTTGGGTCTCGGCGGCTGGTTGAGCCAGCGTTTGGCGAGTGCCGCGTTGCCCACTGCGGTTATATCATCTCCCTCCCTGCTATTCGGGTCGTTTGCGAACGGATCTTCCTGCCGGTTTCCCTTGAATGAGTGCAACCACGGCAGTGGATCACCCATCAGCGTGGCCATGACGGCGGCAATGCGCGTTTCCCCGGCGGCGTTGGCGGCATCCCTCGCGGCTGTTAGGTTTCCCGCGGCCCGCTGCAGCGCGAGTTGCCACAACTGGGATTTTTTCCCCCTGATGGCCTTGGTTCGTTCCAGTTCCGCTTCGAGAGTTCCATGGGTGCGGTGATACTCCGCAAGGGCCAGCAGGCTCTCCGCATTGGCCGGCGCCATTTCCAGCAACTCACGCGCCTCGCGCGAATTCCCCTTGGACAGGCTGTCGCGGGCCGCTCTAACGGAAACACCCTCCATCATCGGCGCGAGTTTCCTGCGGATTTCGTCCTGGGGTTCCGAAGCATAGAGTTTGAGCAGCTGGCGCCACGCGCGTTTTTCCGTCATGCTCGAAAGGATGATGAATTTTTCGTTAGGTGAGGCCTTGCCATAGCGCTCGACCATCGCCAGCACGGCGGGATCGGTTCCGGGAGTGATGTGGAGTTGGATTTTGCGGACCAGTTCGCGCGCGCGGAATGCCTGTTCCGGGTCGGCGGACTTGGCAGCTTCCTGCAATGCCGGCAGCGCCACGTCGCCGAGTTCCCACAGGTCCTTGCTGGCTTGTTCGCGGACTTGGAAGCGTTCGTCCGCCAGATCGCGCACCAAGGTGTCGATGTTCTTGTCATGCAGTTCGGCAGGCACTGTGGCGGGCTTTTCAGGCTCCGCGGTAGTCGTGGATGCGAACGGCATCAGAGCAAAAACGATCAGAAAAATGGGGGTTTTCATGCGCATGGTAACATTGACCTATCTGAGTGCGGCTCCAAGGGACCCGTGGGCTGATGGAGTTGCTAGGAATGGCCGCCGGCCAGGTGGTTCGCCTCTTGCTGTCACAAGCGCAACATGCCCGCCCGAGCCGCTTCCGTCAATCCCTGCCGTGGCCTGATGAAACACAAAACGAGCCGCCTGAAATCAGGCGGCCCGCTGGAAAATCAATAGCTTGGTCCTGACAAGCGCTCAGGCCTCCGTTCCTTCGGCAGATTCCGAGACCGCAGGTTCGGCGGTTTCAGCCACCTCAGGGGCAGCCGCTTCGGCGACGACCGTGTCGGCATTCTCCACCACGTCGGCCACCTTCTTGGCGGCTTTCTTGGCGGGAGCCTTCTTGGCAGCGGCTTTTTTGGCGGGAGCCTTCTTGGCGGGAGCCTTTTTGGCCGGGGCTTCCTTCTTGACGGCTGGTCTCTTGACGAGGCCGCCGAGTTTCGCCTGTTCCTTCTTGCGCTTCAAATAATCGGCACGACGGCGGCGTTTGATGATCTTGTTCGTTTGTTGACCCATGGTTGGTGCCCATTGGCTAG
>CAYWLC010000194.1:0-1326 GCA_964458895.1 uncultured Luteolibacter sp.
TCTCGCGGACCGCCCGGAGGTCGGTCCCTGCCTTTGCGCAATATTCAGACCGCCTCTCAGAGCCGGTAGGCGTGGCGGTGGCGCAGGGCGGGTTCGAAGGCGGGCGGCGGGTGGCAGAGGCGGTGGATGAGGTCGTCCCAGATATCACGGCCTTTGAGGATCTCCACCTCGATGCGCAGAAAGCAGACCGGGACGTCGAGGGAGGTGGGGCGGGGAAATCTAACAGCATCCTTTTCGGTGGTGACGATGAGCTGCATGTCGCGCTCGACGCAGCGTTGCATGAACTTGTCCACCTCACGGCGCGAGAAGCGGTAGTGGTCGGCGAAGCGGCGGCGGATTTCGACGCGGGCACCGAGTTTTTCCAAGGAGCCCTCGAAGGCCTCGGGCACGGCGATGGCGCTGATGGCGCCGACCCATTGGTCGCGCAGGTGTGAGAGCGGCAGGCGCTCGCGGGTGAAGACGTTTTCCAGGTGGATGGGGCCGTGGGTGCATTCGATGATCTCCGCGGTCTTGTTGTAACGGCGGATGCGCGCGACGAGATTTTCGTTAGATGATCCGTTGCACTTGGTGAGAAGGATATAACTCGCGCGCCGGAGGTTCTTGGGCGGCTCGCGCAGCGTGCCGCGCGGCAGCAAGGCCCCGGTGCCGAACGGCGAACCGGAATCGACCAGCACGATGTCGATACCGTGGGCGAGGTCGAGGTATTGCATGCCGTCGTCTAACAACAAGGTGTCGGCGCCGAGCTGGGTGATGGCGAAGCGTCCGCTTTTCACGCGGTTCTTGTCCACGACCACCGCGACCCCGTCGAGGTTGCGGGCGAGCATGAACGGTTCGTCACCGGCGTATTTCGAGCCTAACAAAAGATCGCTGCCGGTGGAGACCACCTTGGGCATGCGTTCGGCAGGGAACGGCTTGCCGGTGGCGTCATGCCAGCGCTGGGGGCGGTCGAGTTTTTTGCTTTTATATCCGCGCGAGAGGATGGCCACATTGCGGCCGCGCTGGCGGAGGGATTTGGCGAGCAATTCCACGACCGGGGTTTTGCCGGTTCCGCCGACGGTGATGTTGCCGATGACGACGACCTGGCAGCCGAGGTGGTGTTGGGTTTTCCAGCCGTTGCGGTAGCGCCAGAGGCGGGCCTGGACGAGGATGCGGAAGAATCCGGAAAGCGTGCGCATGAGCAGGCGCGACCAGAAGGGGCTGCTCACCACGAGCGGGATGGGCGCCGGGATGCCGATTTCCTTTTCGATGACGAAGCCCGTTTCCTTCAGCAGGCGGCGCATCGAGGAAAACGTGAAGAGCCGGGTGTGGGTGAGGTCGAGGATGCCG
>CAYWLC010000194.1:1336-5169 GCA_964458895.1 uncultured Luteolibacter sp.
CATGAGCAGGCGCGTCAGGGTGGCGCGGAAACCCTTGGCGCGACCAAAGATCACGTCGGCCCCCCAGCGTTCCAGTTCTTCGATCCGTTCCTTCATCGGCTTGGCGCATAGGATGCGCCGCAACCGAGGCCACGGGCAAGCGCCAAACCGCAGCGGCTCCGGCACGATTTGGAAAAAACGCTCTTTTTGTACAAGTTCCACTGGCGCGGGGCTGGCATCGGTGCTAGAAGCCGCCATGTTTCGTTACGGCAAACTGGCGCGTCAGGCGGTTTCAGCAGTGAGTTATCTGGCAGAAAAACACTCCCCGGATGCGGCCTTGGTCTCTTCGTCGGAAGTTGGGAAAAACCGGAATATCCCGGTGGCGCTGGCGGCAAAATTGCTGAGCCAAATGGCGGCCGCGGGGTTGACGGTGGGGACCACGGGGCCACATGGCGGTTACCGCCTGTCGCGCCCGCCCGGTGACATTCATCTGGCGGAGATCGTGAGCCTGTTCGAGCGCGGGATGGACGAGTTTCCCTGTCCGATCGGCAAGGGATCGTGCAGTTCCGGGGAGCTATGTCCCTTGCACGATGATTTTGTGAAGATGGAGGAACAAAGCCGGCGTTTTCTGGAACAGACCACGCTGCAGGTGTTTGTTAGAAAGCCCGCTCAGAGCGGCAAATCATAACTCCTGCCGCCCACGCCCTCGTACCAGAGCAGGTAGGCTTGGTTCACCATCGAATAACCGCCGGGGGTCGGATAGTTTCCGGTGAAATACCAATCGCCGCAATCACCCTTGATCGAGGCGCGGAGGTTTTCGATGGTTTGGAAAATCACTTGCACCTCTCCGTGCCAACCAATGTTTTCCGGATAGACCATGCGACTGACTTCGGCGGAGATATCCTCATCGGTGAAGGCCTCGTAAAGTTTGTGCACGCAGTTGCGGCGGTCTGCGGCGGGACGTTTCAATTCCATACGACACTCGTCGTAGATCGCGTCCAGCAGCGCGTGGTGTCCGGCGCGGCGGTGCAGGGCGACCGCAGCCTGGAAGGCGATGAACCTGCCGATTTCCGACATGTCGATGCCATAACAATCCGGATAGCGGATCTGCGGCGCGGTGGAGCAGATGACGATTTTCGCGGGCTTGGTGCGGGCGAGGATTTTCAGGATCGACTGCTTGAGCGTGGTGCCTCGGACAATCGAGTCATCCAAGGCCACCAACTGGTCACCGGGACTCACCACGCCGTAGGTGATGTCATAAACGTGGGAGACCAACACATCACGCGCCTTGTCCTGGGAGATGAAGGTGCGCATCTTGATGTCCTTGTGCGCGACCTTCTCGCCGCGGGGCCAGTTGCGCAGGATCAGATCATCCAGCAATTCTGGAGTTAGCCCCCCGCTGTCCACCGCTTCCAGGATCGCCGAGCGGACCTGCTGGCGGCGGAACAGGCGGAGTCCGTCCATGAGTCCGTGATATGCGGTCTCGGCGGTGTTAGGGATGAAGGAGAAGACGGTTTTGTCGAACGCGCCGCCGATGGACTCGACGACCTGCGGGACCAGGGCGGCGCCCATGGCCTTGCGTTCCCGATAGATCTGCGGGTCGTTGCCGCGGGAGAAATAGATTTTTTCAAACGAGCACGGGGTATAGCGTTGGGGCGGGGCAAAGGCCGTATCGCTCATCGAGCCATCGGATTTGACGGTGATCATCGAACCGGGGTCCACCGCCTGGACGGATTCGGCGGGTGCTTCAAACACGGTCATCAGCGGCACCCGTTCGGAGGCGAAGGCGATCACCTCATCGGTGACGAGCATGTGGCAGGGACGGATGCCACGCGGGTCGCGCATGACAAACATGTCGCCGTTGCCGATCACGCCGCAGATGGCATAACCGCCATCCCATGCGGAGGCGGATTCGGCCACGAGGCGCGGCACGTCGAGCGCTTGGGAGATTCGATCCGGCATTTCCGCGCCGGGCACGCCGGCATCGCGGAGGTGGCGGTAGAGATCGGTGTGGGCCTCGTCGAGATGGTAGCCAATTTCCTCCAACACCGTTTGGGTATCCGTGCCAAAAATCGGATGCTGGCCACGGTTGATGAGCACATCGTTGAGTTCCGAGGCGTTGGTCATGTTGAAGTTCCCCATCACCATCAGGGTGCGGGTCGGCCAATTGCTGCGGCGAAGGTAGGGATGGCAGGAACCTTCATCGAACTCGCCTGAGGTGCCGTAACGCAGGTGCCCGACGAGGATTTCACCGCCGAAGTCGAAGTGTTTTTTCACACTTTCGGGATCCTTGGGGTCCAGCACGCCCTTGCGGGACAATTTGTGATAGTTCTTGATTTCCTTGCGGAAAATTTCGTCCAGGCCGTCCTTGGCGATGCTGCGGCGGCGTTGCACGTAGGCTTGGCCGATGGGCATGTTGAGTTTCACACACCCGATTCCGGTGCCATCCTGGCCGCGGTTGTGCTGTTTTTCCATCAACAGGAACAATTTGTTGAGTCCCCACAGACAGGTGCCGTAACGGTCAAAATAATAGGCCAGTGGTTTGCGAAGTCGCAGTGCCGCGATCCCGCATTCGTGTCCAAGGAAATCGCTCATGTTTGCTGGAAGTTGGTCTTACTTGCCGCTCAGTCTTACCCGGACGCCCGTTTGAGGGACCATCCGGCCAATGATCCGACCGCCCGGTCCGGCCCCGAGAGCGGTCCCGACATCGGCCTCGGCCACGATGGCCACCCAGCCGATTCCCATATTGAAGGTGTGGAAGCGGTTCTCCGCATCGACGTGGGCTAGCAATTTATCGATGCCGGGAAGGTCCCAAGGCGGAATCACCAGATCGGCACCCATGCCACGGAACAAACGCTCGAGGTTTTCCGGCAGGCCACCTCCGGTGATGTGGGACATGGCTTTCGGTTTGACGCCGGATTGTTTCAAGGCGCGCGTCACATCGTGGTAGAGGCGGGTGGGCTTGAGCCATGCGGCGAGTTCGTCCGCGCTCACTTCGCCGGGAAACTCCTTGAGAACCCGACGCACCAGTGACCAACCGTTGGCATGGATGCTGTCGGATGCATAGCCCACCAACACGTCGCCCACCGCCACGGTGGTCGGATCGATGAGATCCGGCTTTTCCGCGCAGCCGATGCAGAATCCCGAGAGTTCGATCACTTCCGGGGGAACGATGCCGGGCATTTCCGCGGTTTCGCCGCCAGCCAGAATGCAATCGCAGGCTTCCAGATAGTCGGCCATGCCGGCGATCAAGCGGGTGATTTTCCCCTCGTTGAGCGCGGCGATGCCGATGTAGTCGAGAAAAAGCAGCGGGTCCCCGCCGGTGGTCAGAATGTCGTTCACACTCATGGCCACCAGGTCCTTGCCAGCCGTTTCCAGCAGATCATGCTCCAAGAGCAGTTCCAGCTTCGTGCCAACGCCGTCGCAGCCGGTCATCATCACCGGTTCCTGGTAGTTGCTCAGATCATAACACGCCGCAAATAGCCCGAAGGCCCCCCACAATTTGCGGGTTTTCTGAGTCCTGCGCACATGCACACCGATGTCGCCCACCAATGCGGCCGCCTTGTGCGTGTCCACCCCTGCCTGCTGATATGTGAATTTGCCCGCCATAATCCTCTGCCGCAGTTCTATACCTCCGATTTTCCACGTCACGCAGAAAAAAATCTTCCGGACAGAAAGTTCGTTTTCTCCGAAAATCCTTAAAATCCGTGAATTTCACCCCCGGTAATTCAATATTTTCAAAAAACTTCCCTAGTAATTGCTGAAAATGTTCAAAAAAAGATTGCCAACCCCGTAAGATTTGGCCGCGCAACTTTTTTTCTGTAAAAGTTTTTAGGATGGATTTGGAGGCTGAT
>CAYWLC010000195.1:0-5161 GCA_964458895.1 uncultured Luteolibacter sp.
CGCCACGGGCAGACCGAGCTTCAGCGCCAGCAGACCAGCTGTTAGATTGCCGAAATTTCCGGAGGGGACCACGAAGACCGGCTTCACGCCATCGGCAAGCTGGCGGGCGGCATGGATGTAATAGAAGCTCTGCGGGACGAGGCGTGCCAGATTGATGGAATTGGCGGATGTCAGGTTGAGGGTTTCCGAGAGTTCGCGGTCGAGGAACGCGGACTTGACGAGTGACTGGCAATCATCGAACGAGCCGTCGATTTCCAAGGCGGTGATGTTGCCGCCCAGAGCGGTGAGTTGTTTTTCCTGCAGACCGGAGACCTTGCCTTTCGGATAGAGGATGACCACGCGGGTGCCGGGCACGTTGTGGAAGGCGGAGGCCACCGCGCCGCCGGTATCGCCCGAGGTGGCCACCAGCACGGTGAGCAGGCGGTCATCTCCGCAGGTGAGCCATGCCATCAGGCGCGCCATGAAGCGCGCGCCGAAATCCTTGAAGGCCAGGGTGGGTCCGTGGAAAAGCTCCAGCACATGATCGCCAGGCCCGAGCGTGACCAGCGGCGCGTCGAAAGTCAGCGTGCCCTCGACGATTTCGCGCAGCGCGTCGGCCGGGACGTCGTCGCCGAAAAACGCCCGCGCGACGGCGAAGCCGGTTTCCTGAAAACTGATAGACCGCCAGTTGCGCCAGAAGTCATCGCCCAGCACCGGCAACGCGTCCGGCATGTAAAGCCCGTTATCGGGCGGCAGCGAGCGCAGGACCGCCTCCTTGAGGGCCACGCGCCGGGCCGGGTTATGAGTCGAATGATAGAGCATCGAGGAATTTCAAATTTGAAATTTCAAATCAGGGGGCCACCACATGCACGCCGTGCGGGTTGATGCGTGACACATAACTCTGGTTGAGGATTGGGATGGCCGAGAACACCTTGGCCACCGCGTCGGCCACCTTGCGGGCGGTTTCCTCGCCTTCGCAGAGGGCGAAGACCGAGGGGCCCGCGCCTGAGATCGAGAAACCGAGCGCACCAGCGCCGAGCGCCGCGCGTTTGGCCTTGTAGAAATCCGGGATGAGTTTCTGGCGCCGAGGTTCGGCGATCACGTCATGGATCGAGCGCGAGATCAGGCCGTAATCCTCCTGGATGATGCCGCAGAGCAGGCCGCCGAGGTTGCCGATCTGTTGAGTGGCGTTTTCCAGCAGGATTTCCTTGGGCAGGATTTCGCGGGCAACTTTGGTTAGAATCTCGATGTCTGGATGGACGACGGCGGCCCACAGGTTTTTAGGGGCGGGGAGTTGGGCGACGTCGAGTTCCTCGTTGGAGCGGATGAAGACGATTCCTCCTAACAGGCAGGGAGCGACGTTGTCCGCGTGCCATGCGCCGTCCGCCGAGGCCTCACCGGTCATGGCAAAGGGCAGCAGTTGTTTTTTCCCGAGCGGTTCACCGATGAGTTTGTTCACGGCATAGACACCGGCGACGGCTGAGGCTGCGGAGGAACCGAGTCCCGAGCCAAAGGGCATTTTCTTGTGGATCTCCATCTCGATGCCGCGGTCGGTCATGCCAAGGTGGCGGAGTAGGTCGAGCGCGGCGACCCCGGCGGTGTTTTGGGCGGGGTTTTTCGGCAGTTTGCCATTGTCACCGGTGATTTTGGTGATGTGGAGGCCGGGTTTTTCGCAGTGGCGCACGACGATCTCATCACCGGGGGAATCAATGGCGAATCCGAGAACATCGTAGCCACAGGCGACGTTGGCCACCGTCGCAGGGGCAAAAACGCGAATTTCTGGGGAGTTGGGCATGAGTGTGGCTGAAATATTAAAAAATTGAAAAGGAGCGGAAAGTGCCCGAAAAACGGCGCTGACCCGCACGGACCCGGGGATTCTGGGGGAGGATGCAGGAAAGATTCAAGCCCGGATCGTCCAACTGGATCGAATAAACCTGAAATTTTCTCTTGCACTTGTCGGAATTCTACCCTAATTATTTGTCAAGTCGTGCGAGTTGTTCGCTTTTGTGAATGATTTCTCCCGACTGACATTTCCAGAATCCAGATAGTTCAGGAGTTCACTTGTTGGTTTTCCGGGGGGAGAATCAACGCGGTGCCTGACCTAGCTTGGGTTCCTTTGGGGGGAATGTGTTCAACAAAAAAGCGCGGTCTGGCAACAGACCGCGCTTTTTTTATAAAAAATATTCAGACTCCGCGCAGGTCGCCCCAAAGGCGGATGTGAAGGCGATCTCAGAAACGAAAACCGAGCTTGAGGCAAAGGCCTGCGACTTGAGGAGCCGTACGGTCGAGATCCTCCGCGTTCCGTCCCTCGGGCATCAGGAAGATGCGGTCGGAGGGTATCTGATAACGCGTGTGGAGGGTTTGGACTTCCAACAGATCCGCAGGCGTGGTGATGACGAATTTGAACCAGGCCATGGGCAAACTGGCAAAGAATGCCAGGGCATCCTCGCGGAGGCGCAGCGATTCCGGCATGCCCGCGTTGGCAAGTTTGGGCGAGACATTGAATTGATCCACGGCGGCAAGGAAGGCGGATGAGGGGATGCGGGTGGCATTGGTTTCCACTTCGAACACACAATGCGGCATTTCGTCGCGGATGAGGCGCGTCAATGTCATCAATTGATCCTCCTGGAGGAGGGGTTCGCCGCCGGTGATGACCACCCGAGGGCAGTGGAATGCGAGTATGGCGTGTGCAGCGGAGAGGGGGTCCACCTCGATCACGACATCGGATTTCCGGTATTTGGCATAACCGGGGAGTCCGTCCTTTTGGTGCGGCCACGGCGTGTTTTTAAAATTCCACGTGGCATCACTGTCGCACCAGACGCAATGGAGGTTGCAGCCGGACGCACGGATGAATACCGCTGGCGTGCCGACGCTGGGACCCTCGCCCTGGATCGTGTGGAAAATCTCCGGGCCCCCATTGAGTTTTGCTAGTTTCATGGATACTTGCCGGCAGGGGATGGATGAACCGGCTTTGGCCATGACTGGGAAGCCCTGAGTAAATGTGCGGTAACGTCGGTCAGGGCCTTCGGATAGGAGGCCATGTCGGTCTTGTTGAATTGTTTGAAGTGTTTGGAAGTGGTGGAATGGAGGGATTCTCCCTCGCCTGCCGTGCCGTTGCCAACGAAGACATCGATCTTTCCCTCGATGTGCGGGTGCCAAAGGTCGGTGATGAGGATGACGGGTACCGGGTCTGCATGGACGCGGACTCCCTGCCCCATGAGGAAGGCGCAGGCGGCGGTGATTGGTAGGAAATTACAACTCAGCATGGGGTGAAATCATTGCCCGCGAACCTAGCCGTCCGCTCCACCTTGCCAAGGTTTCTTTTTGCCCTCGACCCAGGGGATGGGACGTCCGGGATGGGACGTCCCGTCCCACCATATTCCACTCCCATTATGTTGAACGGACGCGACGTCCATGCCCCTTATGAGAACTGAATTGTCGGCAAGCACGGGTGGACAAGGGCGGGGTTCCGGGTTAGACTGGCGGCCATGAGCATCATTACCGGCCGGGGAGACTCGGGTGAGACCGATCTGTTATTTGGCAAGCGCATTGCGAAAACGTCACGACGCATCGAGGCGCTGGGAAGCGTGGATGAATTGAACGCGGCGCTGGGGCTGGCCCGGGCGTCAGCTTCGAATCCGGAGTGGATCGCCTTGATCGACGGGCTGCAGGGGCGCCTGATCGGACTGATGGGCCAGTTGGCCACCTTGCCGGAGGACGCGGAACTCTATCAGGAAGAGAATTACGCCTCTCTGGGCGAGGAGGATGTCAAGTGGGTGGTGGAGGCCGCGCACCGCTACGAGGCGCAGGGTGTGCGCTTCAGCGATTGGGCGCGCCCGGGAGCGGAAGGCAGCCTGGCGCGGGCGAGCATGGATTTCGCGAGGGCGATCGCGCGGCGGGCGGAGCGCGGCGTGCTCGCACTGCACGAATCCGGCGAGGCGGTGCCGGAATACATCCGCTTGTTTTTCAACAGGGTGGCCGATCTGTTATGGATACTCGCCCGTGTGGACAGCGATTGAGTCAGAGCATGACGCGGGTGACGCGATACTTGGCCGCGCAACGCGGGCACTCGACTGTTAGATCATCCTTCCCGGCGAACAACTCGTCGAGGCGGTCCTTCCATCCGCCGAGAACGGGCAGGATTTTTTCCAAGGTGCAGCCGCACTCGAAGCGGAAGCGCCGGGTTTCCAGCAGTTTGGTTTCCTGGGTGGTGTCGATGTTGGCGACGGCCGCCTCATCTAACGAATCGAACCACGGCATGTCGCAGTCCGGTTGTGCGGCGACGAGCGCGAAGTTTTCATCATCGAGGCGGAACGCGCGACCCGGGCGTTGTTCGGATTGCTCGTAGTATTGGGACATCCATGCGATGGGGTCCCTGCCGACGATTTCCAGGTTGGTCGCGCGCGGTTCGCGGAGATTGGTCGCGGTCGCGTGGGAATAGAGCAGATTGCGGTCTGATTCGCGGATGTCCTCGGTGAAGATCCGTCCCGTGATGGCTTCCTGCACGGATCCACCGGTGACAAACAGATTCATGCGCGGCGCCCGCAGGTTGGCCGTCCAGGCGATGGTTTCCGCCCACGGGCGCGCGACAAGATGCAATGCCAACATCGCCATGGCATCCTTCAACATTTGGTCAAGCTCAGCCCGATGGCGGATGCCGTGCCGCATGAGATGCAGATAGTAATCCGTGTAAAGCGGCGTGAACTGCCCGCGCAGCAGCAGCGCGTTGCGATGGCGCACGAAGATCGATTCGATGACGGTGAAATCTTCGGGATTCAGCATGGTGGATGTTAGAGTGGAGGATTGAACGGACGGGACGTCCGTTCCCCTTAGGGAGGTGGCGGGCAACATGCCCGCACCACAACGAAGACGCGGCGGGCGGGATGCGCGCGCATCGTGACTCAGGCGCCGGGCAGTTCGATGAAGCCTTAGAGTTTGCGGATACGCGTGGGGTGGCGCATTTTCCGCAATGCCTTGGCCTCGATCTGACGAATCCGTTCGCGGGTGACCTGGAACTGGCGACCCACCTCCTCAAGCGTGCGACTGTAACCGTCCTTGAGCCCGAAGCGCTGCTCGAGCACCTCGCGCTCACGTTCTGTTAGAGTGTCGAGCACGTCCTTGATCTTGTCCTTGAGCATCGAGAACCCGGCTTCCTCCATCGGGTTGTCGGCGGACTTGTCCT
>CAYWLC010000196.1:0-5147 GCA_964458895.1 uncultured Luteolibacter sp.
CGTAAGTCGCGCCGCCCTCAATGCCCCCTTAAATTATTTCTTCTCAGTGATTCCCTGAGCGGAAACGCCTATAGTCTTGCTGGTCGCGGCTATGACTTTTGCCAGGCCGTCAAAATTTGCATTAGCGTGATCTTTGTAAACGCCGATATATCCCTTGTCAACCTTGCCACCAAAACCTTTAATGGTTGGGGTTGGGTCTTCCATAGTGCCCGGCGACGCGGTAAAATAGGCACACCAGCCACTTTCCCACATAATCACGGTCTTGTCCTTGGTTGACTGCACGATCGACCCTGCAATGTCCGTGCTGACCTCCTCAATGGATACGATATTACCGTCCTTGTCATAGGTTGTCATCTTCATACTGGAGCATCCGGCAATAAGTCCAACCATTGCCACAATTAAAGTCATCAAAAATACCTTTTTCATTTCAACACCTCGTTTATTTTGTTTTGTGCTTGCTTGATATATTCGGGATTGTTCACGGCCTTCGCGATTTCATCCTTCACCTGTTGCTTTTGGCTTTCCGACACCATCGAGCACGACGTTATCAACATCGCCAGCGCCCCGGCAAATATCAGGATCATTAGCCAGTCCATCCACTTCAATGTAAATTTTTTTGTCATTGCAAATCCTTTCATTATTTCCAAGTTACCTTTTCCGCTAGCCATAAAAACACTGCCCAGCTGCCCGCGATTACAACGCAAATCACATTGCCGATTGTCTCTATGCGGTCTATTCTTTTACTGTTCGAGTTCCGGCCTTTGAATAGCTCGTCCATTTCGGTTTTTATATCTACTTGTCTTTGCAGGATAATATCAACTTTTGTCTCTATGCGGGCTATTTGTTCGCCCCTGACGCACACATGTCCAGCCTCGGTCAATTCCTTGATAATTTGCTTGGACACCTTGCGGATCGTTTCGGTATGTGCGACGTGTTCAGCATATGCCATTTCCTGCATTGCCTGTAGATTATCCTCTCGGATTTTTAAATTTAATTCCCTGTCGTCCATAGTTTTACCCTTCAATTATTGCCCTGACCCGTTCTTGTTCGGCGTATGCTTCTCGCTCGTTGACCTTGCTTAAATTCAGCATAGAGTATTTCAGCCAGCCTTGTTCCTGATACTGCTTGTAATGGATAAGCTCGTGGCAAATCACATCATCAGCAACGCCGTCAAGGATTACTAATTTATCTTTACCTCTGAGGTAAATTTTATTCGCTGGCTTGAACATTCCGTTAGTTCCCGATAGCCAAAAATCAGCCCAAAAGAATTCAACATTATCAGGCACGATTACGGCGTATTTTGCCAGCCGTTCTCGAATAATATCGGCTTCGTATTTTGTGAATTCTTCGGTCATAATTACCTTTATGGTTGTGCCGTATCCACCCAGTTTGCAACGGCAGGAAATACAGATTCCCCGATGAAATTGTCGGCGGTTTTGTAGATTGATAGACTGTCGCCAAACGCACTTGAAACCGAGTCGCGATTTATTGCGCTGGTGTTGGGGAGTCTGCCACCGGAAGGAGGGGAGAGGGTAATGGTTGAAGTAAAATTATATTCTGCCGTTTGCGGATACCTTGCAGACACGGCCCTAGCTATCCCCTTTTCAAAGATGAATTCGTCAATATTTCCGTCTAGGTAATAATCGGAGGTGGTGTTTATAAACCCTGCGCCAATGCCTAGTTTATTATCGTTGAAATAAATAGAATTTGTTGAAATATTAAAAGTGTTTCCTGTCTGGGACCCATTAACATAAAATTTCAAGTCTGCGCTGTTGCGAATAAACATGATGTGATACCAAGTATTAGCGGATGGAGACCACGTAAAAAATGCGGATGAGGTATCGGCTGTTCCGTCTGCGGATGCAATAAAATACATATTATTGCCAGTCCCGTCGTGATAGCAGATAAATGATTTTTGACCTGCACTCCACTCTGTACCCATTATTCCATTAGGGCTATTTACTACATCAAATTTGATCCACATAGATATGGTAAAATTGCCAGCGCCTAAATTTAGTCCCGCATTTGTATCATAAATAATGGTGGATGTTGAGCCGTTAAAAACCCCCGCATACCCAAACTTAAATTCACCTGCGGAATTAGTGTAAGTCATGTCGGTAGATGTGCCTGTCATAGGGCTTGCGGATGAGTCGGTGTTGTTGTTATTCAACTTGAGATATAATTTTGTGTAAGAGTCAATTCCAACGCCCCCCACCTCGTTCACCACCCTCACCCGAAATCCGTCTGGGAGGTCGGTGGCGAAAGTGCCCTTTATATCGGTGGTGGCTCCGGCGTTGCTGATAACGTAGCCATTCAACCCTTCATTTATCGCGAAATCCTGTTGATAATAAGCGGTTGCGGTTGCGACCGCCCCGCCGCCTGCCGAAAAGGTCTTGTCTGTGCCGTCGTACAAACGGTAATTAATGACAAGGGCGTTCAACTCGTTGAGCGTTGGCCACACGTGGATAAAACCCGCTGGCGGATTGCCGGATGGCGTCGCGTCGAGCTTGTAGGAATTGTAACCGATAAAGCTCATGCCGGTTACGATTATGATTGTTGATAGTAGAGCGGTCAAGGTAAGAATTTTTTTCATTTAGAATTCCTTTATTTTTGTTATTTCCATGGAGTTGGAATTGATGAGTAATTTGATAAATTTACAGCCGAACCAAAGCATGTCGCGCCGGTTGCGACCTGCGTCCATTGTGCAATGTCCCACAACTCGGGAGCCGCGCCTGTTAGTCCCGAACATCCCTGAAAAGTATAATCAAAAGATCTTGCCGTAGCTTTCTGGGAATCAAAAAGCCCGACGGGAATCGCGGTTATATTTTTGCATCCCCTAAATGCACTAGTGAATGAATAAAAAGTAATTCCGGTTTGTTTGTCAAAAAGCCCGGCAGGAATCGCGGTTAATCCGAGGCAATCCCGGAACGTTGACATAAAAGCATATGTTGTTATTCCTGTTTGGCGATTAAATAGCCCGGCGGGAATCGCGGTTAATCCACTTCCGTAAAAAGTGCCTTCAAAAGGGCTTGAAGTAAAAGAAAATCTATCAAAAATATTGGATGGAATTGACGTGAGTCCAGTACAACCTTTGAACATGTAATAAGCCGATGCCAGCCCGGTAATACCCCATATTTTACCAGCGGTTTTAAGCCTGTGTACGGTTGCGGAATTGTCAAATCTTATATTAGCAGATCCGCCGGTCAAAGAGCCGGAAATCTGCAACGTGTAAACCCCAGCATCCGCGTATGTGTGAACCTTTGTTCCGTTGGTCGTGTAGGTGTCTGAATTGCCGTCACCCCAGTCGATTACGATTGCCTGCGTACCTGTCAAAGTTACAGAAAAATCTTGATTTATAGCGGTTGTCTCAATGCCTAAACTCCAAGCAGTTGGAGATGGTACACGCTCGCATTGTGACAATACGCCTGACATTGTTCGAAACATTATTCAACCTCCGTACAAGATCCGAATACTTCCCAGTGGTCATCTGAAATCTGGTTAATCATAGCGCCGTAATTTATCCCGGACAGGTCGCATGTTCCGCCGTCAACACCGTTGAGATACACGCCCGAGACTGCGGTTATGGATGTTAAGCCCGCGCCTACCTGAAAGACTGCCATTGCTGAATCAACCGGGAAATCAACTGAGGAATTCAACGGAATAGTCAGAGTGTTCGCCGTTGCCTTATTCATCCTGATCCGCTTGCCAGCGTCCCCGATTGCAAGCGTATGACTGTCGGTGTAGGTCGTGTTGGTAACTGTAAGCGGGTTTGCATCAACGCCGGGATCTCCGGGCTGTCCGGGTTCACCGGGAAGGCCGCCAAAGGTATAGCGCCATGTAGCTGCCAGTGTGCCAAATGCCGACAGGTTGACAGATATAGAGTTTTCCGAGAATGTCACGGCCGTTGAATCAAGCGTAACGATTGAACCGTTTCCGTCCGTGATTACAAATGGAAGGACTACATCCCCGCTGGTATGAGTTATAACTAAAATTCCATCGTCCAAATCCCCGTCATCAAAAGAGCCGGAAATAAAAGAGGGGGTATCCCCGGTTTCCCCTTTTGCTGAGTTAAGTTGCCAATTTGTTGTGTCTGTTATTGGATTGTTCCCGGTATTGTTGTTAGTCTTGGATATGTAAGACGCCCCATTGGTGCAGTACACTAAATTGTTTATGGAGTAGGTTGTCTCGGCTCCGTAAACACCGGCAGGAATTAACGCGGCCCCCGCATCCCCTTTATCGCCTTTGAACGCGATAGCGCTTGACCAATCGCCAGAGGTTGCGGAATTCTTGATATAGAAATTACCCGTGTCGGTAGCTAAAAATGTAAACCCGGTTTCCTCTGCGTCGTATGTTGATTTAGCAGACAAAACATCGCGAGCATCGAAAGTGAAGGCCGGGCCACGGATGTTTAAAGTCACAGTCCATGAACCGGAAGCCTTGTAATAAACATCACCATTGGTCGAGTTGACATATTGATCGCCGTTCTCGCCTAATCCAGAATCAGGGACACCAGTGCCAGTTAAAATAATCCCAACTATATGCAGGATAAAAAGCCCGGTGAAATCTGTCACAACAGGCGAAGCGATAACGGTTGCGCTATGCTTTTCAGCTCTATATCTAAGCGTTGCGGATGGGGTCAAGGAAAAATTAGCGCCGGATGAATTGGAAGCGTAGGCGGTATAGACATAAGCGTTTGTGCCGTCATCGCCATCGTCACCGATGTATTTAACCCAAGTCGCGGCGGAAAAATTAGATTCAACCGGAGTCAGGACAGTCGTTGAATGGATTTCAGCGCGGTATTTCAGGGAGTCGGACGGCGTTAAATTCCAACCGGCGCCCGCGTTGCTTGAAGCGTAAGCCACATATATAAAAGAGTCGTCACCGTCCATTCTGAAAAGGACGGCTGCGGCGTAGGTTGTACCGCCGTCAATGCTCACGCGAAAATAATAATCACCGCTGGCGTATGTATCATGCCACGAGGTTGAGCCGTTGACGGAATACTGGAATTTCGTTGTCAGTGGATCAGGCAGGGCGATTGCAACGCTTGGCTCGCCGCCTGGATAGGTTTCCCGCCAGTATTTGTCTGTGGTGGTTTGGGTTTCGTGCCAGAGGGTCGAGCCGTTGACGCTGAATTCGATTAGGCGTTC
>CAYWLC010000197.1:0-4538 GCA_964458895.1 uncultured Luteolibacter sp.
CGACAACATCATGGAGGAACTCGTGGGCGACATTCAGGACGAGTTCGACAACGAGCGTTCCGCCTTCACCCGCATCAACGACACCGAGTTTGTCATCGAGGGCACCATGACGCTCAACGACCTCGGCGGCTACGTGCCCGCCCTGGAGCTCGACAGCGGCGAGGTCACCACCGTGGGCGGTTACATCACCCAGCAGTTAGGCCGTTTCCCGCAAGTCGGTGAAACCCTCGAAGTCCTCGGCTACGAAGCCCGCGTCACCAGCACCGACGGCCGCCGCGTCGGCCAGATCCACTTCCGCAAGCTGCCCACGCCCCAGGATGAAGAGGATGAGGACGCGGTGGATTAAGCTCTCACCTTCCGTTTTGCAAGCCGTCCATTTCCTCGCGCATGAAGTCCATGAGGTGCTGCATTTCCTCGAGGTGGCGGCGCAGGTCCTGTTGGGTGTTAGGTGCCACTCCGCCTTGCGGACCCATCATCCTTCGTGGCATCATGGCGGGAGTCTGGTCTGATTGCCGGACCTGCGCGAGCGCCGGATTCTGCGGGTCCTTTTTCAGGAGATTCTCCACGGCGGCGGATGGCATGACATAGGTACACGTGCGGCCCGCGCGTGCCAAGGTGATGCCCACCACACGGCCTTTGAGATCGACCACCGGTCCGCCGATCTGATCGGGCTGCGGGCGCATGTCGGTCTGGATCACATGACCGAATGAATCCCGCACGCGGCTGATCTCGCCACCCATGTGCTCCATGAGTTGCAGGCGGTCGTTGGGGAAGTTGGGCAGCTTCGGGCGACTGCCTAACACCACATCGAATTTTTGTTCGCCGGCGTCGGTTTTGACCATGAGCGAGACTTTGGCCCCGGGGTTCAGGCCGGAGAGCGAGTGCTTCAGTTCTAACAATCCGGAGATGGTTCGGTCACCGACTTTGAGGATGATGTTTCCCGGCTTGAGTCCTGCGGCAGCGGCACCGGATTCGGGGGCCAGGTCTCTGATTTGCACGCCCTGGCCATTGACCTCCAAGGCCCCGGTCACTCCGAGAAACGCCCGGTCGGTATCGCGGAGGTCGCGTTCCAGCACGCTCACCACGCCGAATCCAGCCGGGCGGCCGTCCGGTTGGGAGGCGGCCAGAAAGGCACCGAGTTTGGGTGTTTCATGCGACCACGCGACGGGTGTTAGAGCGGTGCCCGTGATTTCCAGAACCGCGAGGTCCTCGTCCTCATACACACCGGAAACCCGGGCCGGACAGGCCTCTCCGCCATCCGACGAGATGAACAACAAGCCCTGTGACGGAGCGACTTCGCTCCACTTCGTCAGGACCTTGTGGCCGTCGCCGATGACGGTGCCGTAGGCCACGCGCTGGCGGTCAGCCCAGACGCGCACGGTGGATTTCGCGGGTTTTGTTAGAGCCGGGGTCAGGGCCCGGTTCAACGCCGAGGCCTGGGCATCGACGGCCTGCTTTTCCTCCGGACGAAGCAGCGGGGGCTCGCTCTGAGCCATGGCGGCACCCTGGAGGCAGGATGCACCTAGCAGCGGAACAAGGGCTTTCCACACGGGCGATTTTCTGTTAGCGTTGTTCATAAAGTTCGTTGAGGCGTTTGAGAGTCACGGTCATTTCGAGTTCCTTGTTGTCACGGAGCACACCGAGTTTCACCCGGTCGCCGGCCTGGCGTTTTGCCAGAATCTTGAGCAATTCGCCGCCGTCGGTGGTTGCGCCGCCATCCAATGTTAGAATAATGTCGCCGGGCCTGACGCCTGCGGCTGCGGCGGGGGATGCGGGCACCACGCTGGCCACCACCACTCCCCTCACCCCGCGCATGTTGGCCATGCCGATTCCCAGCACGGGCATTTCCGGATTGGCGAAGGGGTTCAGGGAGAGTTCCCCCCATGTTTCCCCCGCGTGGATGCGGTCCCAGTCCTCGCGGAAGCCATCGATGCCGGCGTGGTTGTTGTTGGTTAGAGACTGGCCGATCGATGAATGGATGCCGATAATCTTGCCATCGAGATCAAACAAGGGGCCGCCCGAATCACCGCCGATCAGGGTGCAGTCGGTGCTCAGGAAATTGCCCGGTCCCTTGGATGTCACGCAACCGAAGCGCACGGGCGGGGTGCGTCCCGCATCGAAGCCGGCCGAGTGGCCGAGCGCGATCACCCAGTCACCCGCTTCAAGTTGCTTGGAAGCCCCCATTTCAGCAAACGGCCATTTTCCAGCCTCCGTGATTTGCACCATGGCAATGTCTTTGGAATAATTCGCGCCGAGCACCTTGCCCCGCACCTGTTTGCCATCCGGAAAAACCACCATCAACTCATCCGCACCTTGGACCACGTGGGCGGCGGTGAGGATCAGGCCGCCCTCCGTGGCAATCACTCCGGATCCCGAGGAACCCGTCCGGCTCGATAGCAGGGCCACCGTGGCGGGCATGACCTTGCGGGAAACGTCCTCCACCCTGGCCTCGATTTTCGCCAAATCCTCCAAATTGCGGGCGGGTTCGCGGCCATGGAGGGAGATGCCGCCCGTCGCAAGCCAAAGACCCAGGGCGGTGATGTGCAGGAGGGTGTGTGTTTTCATTGTTACGTGCTCCATAGCGACGTGCGCGCGGCACTTTGTTTTTCCGATGAGGATTCGCGCAATCAAGGATGGATCGGTCGGACGGCACCGTTTATCATTCGCACGTCGATGCCCAAAAGCAAACCGCCGGAAACCACACGCCGCCAGAATTCATCCACCGCCTCATCCAAACGCGGTCCGGGTGCCATCTCTGTGCTGCTCTTTTGGCCGTTCCATTTGTTCAACCTGCTCACACGCATCGTCCGCGGCCCGGTCCGCTGGTTGGTCCGCGCGCTGGGCTATCCGCTGGTCGCAGGCATTTACGGACTCTTGTTCCTGGCACTTGTTTACGGCTTCCGCGCCCAATCCTACGACCTGACAAAAATCCATGCCATGCCGGAACGTTCGATCATCCGTGACCGCCTCGGCGCCGAAATCGGCCGAATCCACGGGGAAAAACGTTCGGTCGTCCCGCTCCGCCAGGTGTCTGAAAACTTCCGCAAGGCGATCCTCGCCCGCGAGGACACGCGCTTCTACAACCACGGTGCCTTCGATCCCATCGGCATCGTCCGCGCCATCACCAAAAACCTCCAGGGCAAGCGCGAGGGAGCCTCCACCATCACCCAACAACTCGCCTCCGACATCTTCCAACTCAAACTCGGCGAAAAACGCGGCGATATCATCAAACAAATTGATAGAAAATTGTTAGAAATTGCCATTGCCTTCCGCCTGGAGTCCACTCTGGAAAAAGACGAGATCCTCGAAGCCTATATCAACCAGATCAACTGGGGCCGCCAGATCAAGGGCGTGGGCGAGGCTTCCCGCATCTATTTTGAAAAACACCCGTCCGAACTCACGCTGTCACAATCTGCCCTGTTAGCCGGCATTGTCCGCGGCCCGGATTCGTTCAATCCATTCAGCTCGATGGAAGCCGCCACGCGCGAGCGCAACACCACCCTCGAACGCATGGTCAGCGCCGAGGTCATCACCCGCACCGAGGCCGACACCGCCAAGAAAGAACGCATCGAAGTCCGCCCCAAAAGACGCCGCGAAGCCCGCGAATCCTACGCCATGGACGCCATCCGCAGCGACCTGGAAATCATCCTCGAAAAACAAAACATCGAACTCGGCGGCCTAGAAATCACCACCACCATCGACCTGCGAATCCAACAGAAATCCGAGGAGGCGTTGGAAAAAAAACTCCTGGATGTCGAACACCTGTCGGGTTACGCCCACCCGACACGCGCCGCGTGGAACCGCCTTCCCGAGGCCGACCGCGGAGATCCCGCCTACATCCAGGGCTCGGTGATCGTCATGGAAAACCGCGGCGGTGGAGTGCTCGCGCTGGTCGGCGGGCGCGATGCCAACGAGTCGCGCTTCAATCGCGCCAAGGACGCCAACCGCCAACTCGGATCGATCTTCAAACCATTCGTCTATCTGGCGGCCTTCGACAAGGGCCTGCGCCCGGACACCCTGGTCAGCGACGGCCCCATCGAAGCCGGCGAGATCAAGGGCGGCGGCACCTGGCGACCCCATAACTCGGACGGCAGGTTCGGCGGCATGGAACCCGCATCCTACGGCCTCATCCGGTCACGCAACACAATGTCTGTTAGAGTTGGAAACATGGCCGGCATTCCGAAAGTCAGGGACGTGGCGGAACGGGCCGGATTCACCACCCCGATGCCGCCCAACCCGTCATCCTTCCTCGGCTCATGGGAGGCCTCGCCATGGGAGGTGGCCACGGCTTACACGATATTTCCCAACGAAGGCCTGCGCTACCGGCCCTATCTGATCTCCCAGATCAAGGACCACGCTGGCAACGTCCTGTTCTCGACCCTGCCGCTTTCCTATCAGGCGGCAGCCGGCGGCTCGGCATGGTCGACCTCCCGCATTCTAACAGAAGTTGCCAGTTCCGGCACCGCAGCCTCGGTGAAACGGCTGGGCTTCGACAAACCGTGCGCCGGCAAGACCGGCACCACCAATGACTTCAAGGA
>CAYWLC010000197.1:4548-5122 GCA_964458895.1 uncultured Luteolibacter sp.
GGTCACTGGTTGCGCGTCCGCGCTAACGGGCGCCGTGTGGGTCGGCTTCGACGCCCCGCAGAAAACCTTCCAGGGCGGTTACGGAGCGGCGCTCGCACTGCCGGTCTGGGTGGATGTCATGAAAACGTCCGACCGCCTCGGCTACAAGGCGGGCCAACTCCACAGCAAGGTGAACCTCGTGACCATGGAACTCTGCCGCCTCTCGGGCAAACGCGCCACCGATGGCTGCCGGACCGCGGCAACCCATTACACCGATGAAATGCCCGCCGACATTGCCGTGCCGGAAAACGACTACTGCCCGCTCCACCCCGCGCGCGCCGTGGCGGTCGATGAAACCGCCGCCGCAAAGGCAGTACCGGTGCCGCCTGAAAAACCCCTGCGCGCGCTGCCCGTCGGGGAGAACCCCGAGCCGCGCCGCGCCATCCCGGTTGAGGAACCGCCGCTGCGCGCCATCCCCGTCGATGAATCCGAGCCGCAGTGATGAATGGTGAATAGTGAATGGTGAATAGTGAATGACGAATGACCCATGACCCATGACCCATGACCCATGACCCATGACCCATGACCCATGACC
>CAYWLC010000198.1:0-4993 GCA_964458895.1 uncultured Luteolibacter sp.
TTGTATTGGACCCCACAAGGTTTAATAATAATGACTCGATCACCATTAACGCAGGCAAAACCCTCATCGCGAAGACGACAGGAGCACAGCAGTCAAATGGTGAGTTCAACTATGCCGGCCTCACTATTTCACAAGTGCGCGATAACATCGTCGCGGCGATCAACAACAACACTTTCAACTCGGGTCGTATCGCGACGGCGGATCTTAGTGACCGGGGCCGCATCGCACTGGTCTCGCTAACGCAGGGCGCGGCCGGGAACTTTGTGGTAACCGCATCCGTGACTAACGTAGACGCGTGTGCATATGAGTCGTTCACCGGCGGTCTCGACGGCTTGGCGCAATCCGTTATTCCTAGGAATGTGAATGCCGGCCTTATCCTTGCAGCCTCCGAAATTCCGGATCCCGCGAAGTATGATGTGATGGCATATTCCAGCCACTATAGGTCCGTTGCTATCCCGCTTGCATCTACAGTCAATCGGCGCAAGTTTCTGGTCATGTTGACCGGACTCTCTAATGTGTCCCAAACACCTCAAGTTCGTATCCGTGGCGGCCAGAATGGAGTCTGGGGATCTTGGGTGGTGATGCCCATGAGCAGCAATCCAACCTCACATTTCTATTACGCGTTCTCTAGTGATCAGCACAAACTGCAGATCGCGGTCTGGGCCACGTGTGTGGGTGTGGCGCTGTATTCGGTCAGCCCTGAGTAGATTGCTGCAAGAAACAAGGCCGTTGTTACAGTGCGTTGAGGTGTTTTCCTTAAGTATCTCTTGCAAATTCCGCTATAGAGATATAAACCACTTTCGTTGGGAGCTGAGTCCTGTTACCGAAACGCTTTACAATGGCTACCGATAGTGTAAGATGGTTGACAGGAGGAACGCGGTATGCCTTTTGTGAACACGAGGGAAGCCTGTCGCCAGTTGGGAGTACATCCGAACACGTTGCGAAGCTGGGACAAGACAGGGAAGATCAAGACACAACGTACTCCCGGTGGCATTCGGCTTTATGATTTGGGATCTTTGGATAGTGTAGCGAAGAGGAGATTTGTTTATGCAAGAGTTAGCTCAAGAGGACAAAAAGATGATCTCCAAAAGCAGATCGAGCACCTCAGAATTCGCTACCCACAACATGAACTCATCGAAGACTTTGGAAGCGGGCTTAACTTCAAACGAAAAGGATTTAACTCCTTACTGGAACTCATTATGCAAGGACAAGTCTCTGAGCTTGTTGTCGCTCACAAAGACCGGCTCTGTCGGTTCGGATTTGAACTCATCCAATCCATTGCAGACAAAAACCATTGCACGATCGTGGTTCTCGACGACAGTAAACTCTCACCTCAAGCCGAGCTTGTGCAAGACCTTCTTTCCATTATCCACGTTTTCTCCTGTCGGCTTTATGGTCTCAGGAAATACAGTAATAAGATCAAAGAAGATAAGGATTTACCCAAAGAACACACCACTAATTCGTAAGTATCTTGGATTGAGTCGTTATTGGTTCAATGCAGCTGTCGCTTATCTACGAAAAGAAGGCACAAAAGCTTCACTTGGGGAGGTGAGGAAGATCCAGAAAGAAGAGCATCCTGAGTGGGCTTTTGACTGTCCACAACGCATTCGAGAACATGCTATCAACGATGCTTGTGAAGCAGTGAAGAATGCCAAGAAGAAATTCAAGCAAACAGGTCAGTTTCAACAGGTGCATTTTCGCACAAAAAAAGACAATGTTCAGCGTTTTGGATTTGATGTGCAATCGTTGAAAGATGGTTTTATTTTCAGAGAAACAGAAAGGAAACTTTGCTTCTATGCTACTGAAAATCATAGGTCCGCCGAGATGGAGGGCACAAGAATTGTTCAAGAAGATGGTAGATATTTCGTAATAATTCCACAAAGTCGATACATCAAAACGCCTGAGAACCAAAGGCTCGGTTGTGTCGCTATCGACCCCGGAGTTAGAACGTTTGCCACATTCTATTCGGAACAAGCACATGGGAAAATTGGTGAAGGTGACTTCAGAAATGTCTTCAGGCTTTGTATAGGTCTCGATAAGATCTACTCGAAGATGACGAAAGTGAAGAGTCAAAAGAAACGAAGCATGCGAAAAGCAGCACGAAGATTACGCTGGAAGATTTATGATCTCATTGATGATCTGCATAAGAAAACCGCTAGGTTTTTTGTGACAAGGTTCGATAAGGTCTTTCTTCCTACCTTCGAAACCTCTCAAATGGTGACGAAGTTGCACTCAAAAACAGCCAGAAGTATGTTGAGCTTCGCTCATTTCCGTTTCAAATCCTTCTTGAAAGCCAAAGCAGAAGAATACTCATGTGAAGTTGTGGACTGTAATGAAGCTTACACCTCAAAAACATGCTCCTATTGTGGAAAACTCCACAACATCGGAAGCAAGAAAATCATGCGGTGTGAATGCGGAGCGAACGTTGACCGGGACGGTAATGGTGCGCGGGGAATCTTTCTTCGCGCTTTGTTGGTTACAACCCCGCAAGCCATTGCGGGCAATCGTTAACGAAAGTTAGCGGAAAGGTAACAGGCATCTATGACCACTTTTCAAATCATCCCGGAAGACATCCGGCGGGTTTTTCCTGACGCCGTTGCCGTCGGCGGCGCGGTTCGAGATGCTGTTCTTGGCATTCTCGCACACGACTTAGACCTAGCGAGTGCCGCTAGCCCTGAAGCCGTTATCGCAGTCGCTGAAGCCGCGGGGTTTCGCGTTATTGCGCCCACCATATTAGCTGTCTGGCCAAAACTTTCCAGCGTTTAGGCCGCAAGTTCCATACCTTTCATAATATATGAAAGCTCCTTTGAATTTAACATGCTCTTGTTCTGATGAAATGCGGTCGCTATCTCCCGCAATTCATTACCAACGTGTTGCTCGAAATTGTCGGTATCCGTATGCGCCAGCATACGAAGTCCATGGTTTTTCAACTGAGCCCACACCAATTCGATCAAATTCAACTCTGGTGCATATTTCGGGATGCTTCTTACGACAAGCCTCTCATTGCTACTTATGAACTCGATCACCTTTTTAGAAACGTGATACGAAGCATTATCTCTATAAATAGCAAACTTTTCATTCGGATATTGCTCTAATAATTGCTTCAAAAAAGCAATCACAAAATCCTCGTCAATTCTGCCTTTTGTTGTCAAAAAAGACGATCCTCCGTCAATTCCAATTGCTCCTATACAGTTGATGTTTAGACGTTTTCCTTGAGGGACGATCAAACGTACGCCCATTAGACCCCATGTTGACCTTCTTACCTCGTTGCTACGAACGGCACATTCGTCCATAAACATTGGCTTGAAGCCATCTTTAATGTCACTTGAAATCAATTCTGGAGCCAATAAATTCGTCCATCTTGATATGAGCTCTTCGTCACGTTGAGTATTTCTTACCTCTGGCTTGTGATATGAATGGCCATATGCGTGCAAAATTCTTCTTATTGTAGAAGTGCTTACAGTTTTCGAAAAGACAACATACACAACATATGTGATAATGTCGGCAGTCCAATACACAGTGTGTAAGTCGATGCAGCATGGGTAACATTCTCGAACAAACTCAGATATTTCGAACATTTCCTTCTCAGTCAAGATCGTCGTATTTCCATTTTTTTTGATCCTTTATTTTGAGAAATCTCATTTAAAACAGCCATCATTCTGCGCTCTACAGTCTTCACATGAATTCCCTGAAGTTCAGCCACTTTTTCAGCGTTGTCGTTGCTGGCAGCCATGAGGAGTGCAGTTAGGCAGCAATTTGTAGCATAAAATCCCAAATCGACCTGTCTAGTCGCTATATTTTTGATAACGTTCATAGTTTCGGCATCGACTTTTGGAAAACTTATCTTTGTCATCTGTGCACCCCTTTTCAAACGGCATTACTTGTCAGTTGAAAAGAGTATACATAAAAGGGCTATAGACGCAACTGTTGCACTATTGTTATTTTACACTTATTCCCGAATAGTTAAGCTTGGCTAGACAGCCAGCCTGGCGAGCGCAATAGAGAACACGGAAGCCTCTGGCCACCTTTACGAATTTCCCCACGTCGCCAAGGCAGCCGAGTGCATTACCGTTGTACTTCAAGCGGAAGGGCGAGGAGCAACTTGGATGTTCGAGGACGGATACGCCAAGCATAAGCATTGGCACAAGGTCCTCTACCGAGATGATGAACTCGAACCGGCAGTTGAGGACGCTGCCAACTGGGCGGAGAATCTCTTCGAGGAGTTTGCCTCCTACCAAAGAGCGAATCTTCCCTGGATGGCGGGTCTAAAACGGACATCTGATGTCTAAAGGGGACCTTTCGAAACCAAACCAGCGGAAGGATGGCTGTACGGGCTAATCCTAACAAACGTGTCACAGCCGCCACATGGAGTGAACTATGAGTCCGGTGGATTGGGAGGTGTTTCAGAACCCGTCATTGCTTTAGAAACGACCGTTCATGAGACAACTCAAAAAGAGCCTTTTTTAGGCTCAATTCTTGTAACATAAACCGGTTCATAGACTAGGTCGAGTAAACCCCCACTGGTCTAGCTTGTGAGACAACTTTGGGGGTGTAAGGGCATTGAGCCGCGAAAAAATTCTTAGGAAAATTAGGCGTTTTCACGAAGTGGCGGCTGGTGACACGTTTGTTAGGATTAGCCCATTTCAAGCCCGAGGTTATTCCGATTGACTTTCTTCCTACAAATGACGATACTGAAGGGAAGGAGGGTTCGATATGACAGACATCAAAATAATCGAGCAGATTCGGGCATCATTGCGACCGGGATCTCCTGTTCCGTACGATCGTGAATTGATGCTTCGTGTTAGCCGCGATCTTCTTCAAGCCGCAAAGAGCCCACAAAAGGAAACAGAGAAAGCTCGTGAAGTTTCCGATTCTAGAACGGCTACACAGGTAAAAAGGTAATGACGCCATTCTTCATTTTTGCGCTCATTTCTGGATATCTTGCCTATCGATTTTACTCGCAAACCAACCCAAAGCGTTCCAAAACAAACTG
>CAYWLC010000199.1:0-4957 GCA_964458895.1 uncultured Luteolibacter sp.
ATCGTGAATGACACTCTCGAACGCTTGCGCCTTGAACTAGCGCAAGCCATAACCCAGTGTGAGCGAGTCAGTAGACCCGCGCGCATGGTGCGCAACTGCCCAAGCGACACCCAAGCCATTGATCAGGCTTGGCGACACAGACAAAACCTTGAATTTCAAATTAATCAACTGGAGAAAATGCAATGATCGAATTTACACACGCCACTACACGCTACACAGTCAAGCCCGAAAACGCGCAGGAGTACCGCCGACTGGCGGCAAATCCGCCAAAAATCAAGCGCAAGGTTGACCGTAACCACGATGCAACGCGCCGCGATTACCCTGAGTTCTACGCGGGCATGACGACAGCCGACTATGTGAGCCAGTACGCAAGCCTCAATTCTCGTTTGTTGTTGAAGGGCGAAGGGTTCACGTTTGCCGACCGAGCCGCGCCTATGCTGGACGCTACACAGCCCGAAGTAATGGAGGAACTCGACCCGGATTATGAGTACACACCTACAAAGGCCAAAAAACAAACAGTCGCAAGCCTCAAAGCCGTTATCGCGCAAGCCCTAGAATCAATCCAGCAAGGCGACACCGACACAGCGCAATGCGTGCTCGCTGAGGCGCTGCGATGATATATGCGTGCCTGGCGCTGATCCTGCGTATACTAACCAAACGATAAGGGGCCTCACGGCCCCTTTTTTATGGTGTTTCGACCATGCGCCTTAGTTCTGATTTTGCCGTGGTGACCATATCCGGCGCGCAAAAGATATGCTTTTTGGTAGTTAGGTCACGCGACATAAGACGGCCGCAGTCAACCCAGCCCGCTTCTTTAATGGCGTGCAGCAAGGCGACCTGGACGACCTTAACACCCTGGGGCGCGAGACCCTGCAAACGATCGCACAGCGCATGAAAGGGCGAGCCGATGACACCACGGGCGAACTCGCCCGACTTGCGGCGCAGCATGTCCACAATGAACGCCTCTGCCGTGCTCATGCCGTGCTCGATCATGATCTGCTTAGCCTCAGTTACTGGCGGCGGCGCTGAGGGGTTCCACGCTGACACGTCACGGGTGTGCAGGTAATGGGCGACTGCTTGGAACCCGTTTTGATTCTTGTACCAATTCCACAGCGCCAGCGCCTCGCGCTCGGTTAGGCGCGCGGCTTCGCACCAGATCACAAACCAGCGGCGGTCCTCTGAGGGCAGCGAGATAGCCACACGCTCGTTTGAGAACGCGATCACGAAAAGCCGATTGAGGGCATAGTACGGGTGCAAGCCCTTGCGGTTAACGGTCAGCAGCTCAGGGGGCGCAGCGATGATGGGTTTTAGTGTGTTTTCCAGTGCGCGGCGGTCCTTGGCGTCAGCCTGGCGCAGCTCAGAGATCTCCATGACCTCACATTCGAGGGCGTAACCCCACTGTGAGGTAAGGTCTTCATTCTTGACCAGCGAGCAGTTACGCTTCGCATCACCGCCGATCGCCCAAAAGAACGGCGCGAACATGGTGTCTTTGCCCGAGCCGTGCGTGCCGCCCATCAGAATAGCGTGGTTGATCTTGTGGCCGGGGAACTGGACCTTGTGGGCCAGCGCGTTGAGCAGGTGCTCGCGCTCGAACTTCTCAGGGACAAGGCGCTCGACATGGCGCAGCCACGGGGACACGTCACCAGCCACGGGTTGAGGGCGTGCGTTGACCCAGCGGTTGCCGTAGGTTAAGCCGTCACGGTTCACGATCGTGCCCGAGCCTGCGGCGTAGGTCACGCTGACCAGCGACTGTGCGCCCTTGTCCTGGCGCTGCTCATCGAACGAGTAGGACGCCTCGACCTTGCGGCCATTGTGAACGGACTTGCAGCCGATGTGCCGGAACATGGCATTGAAAGTGGAGCGCGACAGCTCGCGCCTGTCTTGCAGGTCAAAGTAGGCGTCGTCGTCTTGCAGGTACGCGAAGCGGTCCCACCAGTCAGCCTTTTCAACCCGTGCCATTTCCTTGCGCTGAGTTTCGGCCACCACTGTGGCGGCCACGTTGGGGAACTCGGCAGTCGGTTGCAACTTACTGAGGGCTGACTCCATGGCGCTCACCAGCAGCTCGCCGCGCAGGCCGGGCGAGTGGACCGGACCGCCACTGTCGGCCACCCACTTGAGGAACGTGCTGGAATCCAGCTCCAGGCAGTGGCTGTGCTTGCAGCAGTAAGCCCGGTTTGCGGGCATGTAGCGCCCTTCGGGGTTGCCGTCGGTGTGCTCGGCAGCGTTAGGGCAGGCCACGCCAGCCCAGCCTTCTTGGTTTGGGTTAGAGAGCACCAGGCCATTGTCAGACAGCCAGGCCATCACATCGTCGCCACCATCGTCTTGGACTCGGACCGGGGCGTAGACCGACTCGACCGGGCCGGGCGTGACGTTCATGGCCGCGCACAGGTCTTCGAGGGTGTACTCACGGTCGGGGTTGAACTCGACCAGCGTAGCGGCGAAGCTCTCGCGCCCCGGTTTGAGGTTGACCGACCCGGGCAGCCGGAAGTTGCGCACGGCGTTGATCGCGCCCTTGTCGGTGTAACCCGCCTCGGCGATGGCCTTGATCGCGGCAGCGAAATCGGCTTTGCGCGGCTGCTCACTGAAGGCGTAGCCCCACTGAAACGAGCCGGGCGAGGTCTCCATGACCCAAGTCGGGGGCAGGGGGCAGGTGTTGGGCACCTTGTCCGTACCCACGTCGTCCAGCACCATGACAATGACGAACTCGCAGTTAGCAGCGGAGGCGCTGACGTGGCCATCCTTGAAGCGGTCAACGATGAAGCTGGCCGTGTTGCCGTACCACGCGCCGGGTTTCATCTTGTGGCCGGGCAGGAACGCTGGCCAAGTCGCCTTGATCGCGCCATCGGCGTGCAGTTGAATCTCACGACCGACGGGTTTTTGCAACACCATCAAAGCGGTCTCGCCCTCAGCGGGCAGTGAGCAGATATAACTGATAAAATCCATGCGGTTTCTCCTGTTGGGAACTTCGCCTCCGAGCCTCAAACTCGGGGGCTTTTTTACGAATAGCGGGTGGTGGTGACGCCCTCGGCGGCTAAGGGCAAGCCCTCGGCCCAGGCGGGCGGGGTACACATGATCTGGTGCATGTGAGCTGCGACTGCCTCGGCCTCGTGAGCCGGGCACTCGACGACGATCTCATCGTGGACGTGAAGGACCACGCCATCGAGCTGGCGCAGTGAGTGGCGCAAGATGTCGTGTGCTGTCGCCTGCGTGACATTCTCGCAAGCCAGGCCACGCCACAGACGGGCGCGGGGCCACTCCTTGGCGTCGGCGGCGGGTTTCCATGCTGCTTTGGTGTATGTCACGTTGCCTTCGGCGTCAAATTTGGCGTTGGGGTAGCACAGAACCCGGCCAGAGGGCAGACTGTACCAGAGCGTTTGGCCGTCGAACAAGTACACAATGCGACCTGCGGCAAACTCAAAACCTTTGTTCCGCATCGCCCGAAGGTAGGCGGCTTCGAGCTGCTGGCCGTGGGCCTGCGCCCAAGGGTTTGCCCTGCGCCAGCCCTCCACGGCCTTGTTCACCTCAGACACCGACAGCCGGATGCCGTAGGCCCGGCCAAACACCTCGAACGCGCCCGCACCGCCCAAGAATCCAAGGGCGAGCTCCTGAACTTTTCCGACCTGACGCTGGTCACCCGTCACATCGGCGTAGGCCACGCCGAACGTCGCGGCTGCGTTGACCTTGTACGGGTCCATGCCCGACCGGAACACGTCCAGCTTGGCCTCGCCTGCCGGGCAGTTGGACAGCCACGGGTGGACGCGGCCCTCGATGGCCGACCAGTCGTAGGCAATCAGGACGTGGCCGGGCTTGGCGATCAGCGCGGGGCGAAGCATCCCCTTGAGCACATCTGTAATGCGGCGACCAAATCTTGGTGTGATTGCGTGGCCACGCACCATAGCGTGGCGTACTTCATCAGGCTCTTTGGCGCACTTGCGGGTAAAGTTGTGAACCTGCGCCCCGTAAGAACTATTGTGGTGAATCAATCCTTGGGCAACATAGCTAGCATCTCCTTCAACTGTGATGTCCCAAACTCCCTTTTCTCCCACGCATACAATTTCGCAAATTTCTGCGAGTGCAACATTTGATGACCAATCTTCGACACAATCGCCAAGTTGTCCAAGGAGTTGTTCGTCTTGTTGCTGTCGATATGATGGACTTCCCACCCCTCCGGCCAAACCGTTAGCCCGAGCGACTTCATCAAAATTAAACGGTGCTCTGGCGCATATTCCTCTGCTTTGTTTTGCCAAAGATAGCGATAGCCCCTCCGCAAAATCGCCTCTACTTGTTTCCGCGATCCAAACATAGGGTTCTTCTCTGCCATCTTGGATTTGGAGTAATTCCCCACTTTCAGTATTTTTAACTGTTCCGGCGGCACTGTCTCCCGCACGATTGCGCTGACCGTAGCGTGCGTTTGGTTTATTAGCCCGCCAACTTCCGCCATCGTAGGAAATGGCGGCGACGTAAACAACCTTGTTACCTCGGCCCGAATCGCGGGGTTGCGTATTGCGGATAAGCTCTTTGACATTTTTCCATCCTTGCGCCGTCAGCAGTAAATGCTGCTCCGTACACTCAACCCACCCGCCGGACTTGACGGATACGCGGTACATGACCTGTCGGCCTTTATAGATCACACGGGATATTTTACAGAATTTTCCTGTGTGTGTCAAAACTAACCCACCTACGCTTAGTGCTGAAATAGGCACTTGGCCGCTAGGTGTAGCAACCAAAGTGCTCGCAGCTACACAAGCTCGTCCGGTGGCAGCCCCTCCAGCAAAAACGAAAGCGCCTCGGACTCGGTGATCTTCTTCATCGGCGAGGTTCGAGAGACGCGCAAACTTCGCAACCGAAGACGCCCAGAGGTCGTCTGCGCATTGAATAACGTCTGCAACATGGGGCGGAATTTCATCGGGGTCTTCCATCGCGAGCAGGTTGGCCCGCACAGTCTTGTCAATCGAAT
>CAYWLC010000200.1:0-4905 GCA_964458895.1 uncultured Luteolibacter sp.
ACGTGTTGCCGTTCGTCGAGGCGGATTTGCGCAGGAGTGTCCTTGGTGCTCATGATTTGTCAGGAAATGGGATTGGGTCTCTCCGCTTTGCTAAGTAACATCGCGAGTGTTACTTTGAAAAATGGCTGTTACTATCGTTTCTCGCGTGGAGTCGTCGGGGTATGGTCTCGCAACACTCATCAGTTTTCCAAAACCTCCCAGTGACCGCCCTTATCGGGGCCGATACGACGGATAACGCCCTCGGACTTGAGTTTGTTCAAATGATACTTCACTCCGTTTTCGGTGATGTCCCCTAGGAGTTCAGCAAGCTCCTTCCTGCCCAACGCGGGCCGCTCGCGTAGCAGCTCAACGATTTTCTGGGTAGTTTTCTGGGTAGTTTTCTGGGTAGTCTCCCCTGAATCTCCTGCCACATCCTCCCCCCATGTTGCATTCTCATGCACCGGCAGCCGGATCAGGAAATAGCTGCGCTCGTCGTCGGTCTCGAATTCCGGGGCGGGCGAACCATTTTTCGCCATGGACTTGATGATTTTGGAAATCCCGGTCGAGCGGCCTTCCGTGAGGTCCAGTTCCTTGAGGAATTCACCGATGCGGCGGTTGCGGTAGCGGCGGGACACGGCTTTGCCCTTTTGCAAATCCTCAAGCCGGATCGAGCGGTCAGGACCGGGGAAACTCAGCACGACCAGATCCTCACGGGAAATGCGGATCTCGACTGGTTCGCGGATTTCATAGGACCGGTGGTAGATCGCATTGACCACCGCTTCCTCGATCGCGGCTTGGGGGAAGTTCCAGAACCGTTCCGCCTCCGCCCGCTGCGGGTGCTTGATGATCGTTTCCTTGATGTAGTTCCGCTGGATGAAACTGATGGCATCCTGGGTGATCCGGCCCAGCGGCCCTTGGAAAATCTTCTCTTCAAACCGATCCCCACCCGCGCCTTCGGGAAACCATACCACGTCGATCTGGGTGACCGGGAAAAAGCGCTCGGGATGCTCGTTAAAAAACAACAGGCCGACGTTCTGCGGCAGCGGCGCTTCACTCGGACCGGCCACCACTTTCATTTGACGGCCCAGGGCCTCGACAGGGAGCTTGGCTACCTCATCCGCCAGACCGCTGCCCACCTCGCGCAGGAACTCCTCCATCAACCGCGGTGATAGATCAGCTGGTTTGGCGTTTTGATTCAGCCGATCATCAAAGGGCACCTGCGCCGTCAGGCTGATCAACTCGCGCTCGTCCTCGCCCTTGGCCTCGATGGTGCTGGAATAGCGTCGGAGGTAGTAACGGTATTCCTTGGTCTTGGCCGTCACCGATTTCGGCACCTTGTACGGCCGGGACAACCCGCCCGGTGCCCACAGCACCAGCAGGTTTCTATCTGCGAAACGCTCCACGCTCAGCAGCGGGAAATACGGCGGCTGGATCAGGTTGCAGAAACCTAACAACTCTTGCTGGATCTTATCGAGTTGATTCTCCTCCAAGCCCATCGGCGGAAACACCGGCATCCCGGCGGCATCGCAATCCTGTCCGATCACCACATAGCCGCCGCCCAGATTCTCGAAATCGTTGGCAAAGGCGCACAGCGTCCGCAGAATCGCGTCAGGATTCCAGCCCGCCTTGTATTCAATGCGCTCGCCTTCCACCTGCCGCTGGCGGAGGAGGTTTTCGAGGTTGATGGGGAGTTTGGAGGTCATGGTTGTCAGTCCCAAAGATATTTCTCATCCCAAGACTCGCCATGTTTGCGGAGCAAGGCGCGGAGTTCGTCTTGAAAGGTGAGTTTCTTGTGATGCTCTTCCTGGTTGTCGATGTAAGCCGTGACCGTTTCGAGATTGGAGACGCTCACGGAAAAGCAGCCGTATCCGCCCTGCCAGGAAAAGTCAGAAAACGTTGGTTGGGATTTCAACCAGAGGGTCGATGCGCGTTTCAGTTCCTTGATCCAGTCCGCTTGGGTGACGGTGCGACCCAGCCGGGCAAGGAGATGCACATGGTCTTCCACGCCGCCCACACGAAGCGGTGCGCATTCAAGCCGTTTGGAAATTTCGCCGAGATACCCGTGCAGCGAGAGACGCAATTCGTGATTCGATAGAAATGGACGCCGGTCTTTGGTGGAAAAGACGGCGTGCAGGTAAACGGCGGAAAGCGATTGAGGCATGATGTTAGGCGATCAAATGATTGGCGAACGATGGAAATGACGGAATGGCGTTGGTCCCGGAATCCATTAGCCCAACGGGCTTACGTCCTCCAGCCCAGGGTTGGCCGAATAAAATGAGGCCTACCCTGGGATTGGGGGCCGATGATTCATTGAACCGCAACGCGGTTCCGGTCGGTGGGGTGGATCGTGCGCCGTTAGGGGCGCAACCGCATTGCGGTTGATTGGTGCCGGGACGCGTGGCCCCAGGGTAGCCATCTGACGACGGCAACCCTGGGCTGGAGGTCGGAACGCCGTTGGCGTTCATGCGGAGGCCTCCGTTTCGTTGAGCAAAGCCGTAACCCGCTTCCGACCGGTTAGCAGGTCTTGCATCAGGGCGGTTTTGAGGGAGCGGAGTTTGATTGCGAGCGATTCTAGCTCAAGCAATGCGTTGGCCTGTGCAAGCAGTCGCTCCTTGAGGATCTCTTGTTCTTTCCGTTCTTGTGGCATCGCGATCGCCATCTTATCAATTTTCGAGATGTAGATGTGTTTGATGGTAGATCCTCCCGCGTCTTCCATGATGCGACGTTGGTAAGCGTCGCTCTCTAGCAGTAGCTTTAAGAAGACGTTATCGACACCTTCTTTCACTCTCATTACTGCGACGGACTGGTTGATGCAAAGCGGCGATCTATCAACGATTGCCATTCGTCCCAAAGTTCCATCTTTCGTGATCAAAATATCGCCTATTCTCGGGCGGCTCTTTTTCGTCAAAAGCTTTGTGTAAGCCTCAATCGTGGTTCGCCGACACGTATCATACTGCACGACACCATTTATTACGTTTGCCGCAGTAATTAAGAACGGGCCATCGATGGCTTCGGGCATGGGGTTGGTGAACCCGTATGAAAGGTAGGACAAAAAGCTGCGGAGGTCCTTTGCCTCCCACTCCACCGGAATTCTTCCCAGCGGGGAATCTTTGAATTTGTGGGTTTGTTCGGAGCGGAGGTTGCCGTGTTCGTCGATGCCGCGGGTGAGGAGGTCCTGCATTAGGCCGGTCTTGAGGCGCTGCTGCTTGGCGATCAGTGCTTCCGTCTGTTCGATGGCCCGATCCACCGTCGAGAGGATCTCGGCGATTTTGGTTTGTTCGGCTTTGGGAAATTTTGGGATCGTGACAGCTTCCAAGTTTCCCACCGTAAGCATCGGTATCGCCTGCTGTGCGCCAAGAAGTGTGAAATCAAGTTGTTGAAGAGCAAAGTAAACGAACTCTGCCTGAAAAGTCTCCGGGTCTGGGGTGAGAGTGATAGTGGTTTGAGTCGCGCCGAATTCCTCATCGCGTGGAAGCCGTGGATGGCCAATAGTTCCTCTTGCACCTAACACTATTGTGCCCCGTTTATTGAGGCGTTTGAAGTGAGTTGAGAATGCCCAAGGTCGGTTGCTTTTATCGGCGGAGTAAATTGGCAATCCCTCACCAGTGCAGTCCTTCTCGATGATGGTTTCACCCATCTTCAGGGTTCCGACGCGAGGCAGGGTGACAGTTTCAATCGCACTCATTTCAAATACCCCAATCCGGTGAGAAACCCGTCGAGCGCCTGTAGGGTTTCGGTGCGTTCGGCTTCCAGGGCGCGGCTGGAGACGGCGTATTTGTCCCAGAGGGTTTCGACCGACTGGATGAGCTGGCGTTTGGCGGCGTTGAGGTAGCGGTTGAGTTCGTGGGTTGCGAGGTCGTGGAGTTTTTTAAGAATGAGGGTTTTGGCTTCCTCGTCGGTGAGCTTGCCGCCGACCTGAGCGAATAGGGCATCGGTTTTGGCGAGGCGGGCTTCCAGCGCGGTGTGGTCCTTTTGCAGGGCGTTGAGCTTTTTCTTGTCCTCCTTCTTCTCTGGATCGAGTTCGGCGATTTGTGCGGCCACTTGGGCGAGAAGCAGTTGGTTCTCGGTCTTGAAATCAGCATCGCCTAGGCGTTTGAGTTGCAGCTTGAGGTCGAGTTCGTCGGTGAGGGTTTTCAATTCGGCCTTGCTCTCCTTGATGCGCTTTTCCAGGTGGGTGATGGTTTTTTCCTGTGCGATCAGGGCTTTCAGCTCCTTCTTGGCGGATTCGCCGGCGCTGCCCTTGAGGTCGTCGATGACGGCCTTGAGCGCGGCCTTGATGACGGTGGCGGTGATGGATTCGTCCTCCTCGGGTTCGTAGGCGGCGAGTTCCTGGCCGGTTTCCACGGCTTCGGCGAGTTCGCTCTGGGCTTCACTGATGGATGCCTCCAGCGACTCAATGGCATCGGCCTCCGCCTGGAAGAATGCGGCTATCAGATAAGTGTCCGGGATGAGCGTGTGGTGCCAACCGGTGGAGATGATGGTTTTCAGGTCATAACGGATCTGCTGCCACCAGTTCACGAACACACCGGCACTCTGAAACTCGTCTAGCACGCCGAGCGGGATGAAGCGGGTCTTGAGGGTGGTGAGCAGTTCCTGCCGGACTTCCGGCATTTTCCTGCCCTCGCGGAGCTGGGAGAAATCATGGCGGGCGATCTCCCACCAGTCTTGCAGCGCCTCGCGGTGGCCGGTGAGGGTATTCTGCAAGGCGTCGTCAGCTTCCAAGGTGGCCTTGATCGCGGGTTTGGTGGTGATGGCGGACTGGAAGGCAAGGTATCCGGGGCGCTTCTTGGCCGGTGGCTGGAAGAGCGTTTCGGCACCGACGCCGAACTTGGCGAAGTCGCTGTGTCTGGCCAGCACCTCCGGTTCGGGCACGCCGCCGATGAGGTGGGCCCGCACGTCCTCCGGCTCGGGATCGGGCGTGTTGTC
>CAYWLC010000201.1:0-4878 GCA_964458895.1 uncultured Luteolibacter sp.
GAAGTGTTCCACTGCTGCCGGATACCAGCGGTTCCAGAACGCGCGCGAGCGGCCGACATGGTTTTCCCACAAGCGCGATTGGGATTCATGGATGCCTAACGAAACGGCGGTTCCGGAGGGCAGCCCGAAATCTGCGGAGGGCAGCCCCTGTTCATACAAGCCGTGGCCCGCCTCGTGCAGCACGCCGAAGAGCGAGGAGGTGAAATCGTTTTCATCATAACGGGTGGTCAGGCGCACGTCGCGCGGCCCGAGCGTGGTGCAGAACGGGTGGGTGGTGGTGTCGATGCGTCCGGCGTTGAAATCAAAGCCGATGGCCGCCGCGATTTTCGCGTTCAGGCGTTGTTGTGCGGCGATCGGATAGGGACCCGCAGGAAGCGTGGCGGCGCGGGCGGCGGATTTTTCCACGGCAAGCGCGGCGGTTTCCCGAAGATCTTGTTTCAACAAATCTAACAATGATGCGACGGCGGCGGTGGAGGTGCCGCGCTCGTAACCTTCCAACAAGGCATCGTAGGGCTCGTCAGCGTAACCCCAGAGATCCGCCTTTTCCCGCGCGATGTCTAACAGTGTTTTCAGGTGCGGGGCGAAGGTGGGGAAGTTCGAGTGTTTGCGGGCGTCGGCCCACGCGTGTTTTGCGAGCGAGGAGGCGGTCGAGTCGCGGGCGACCAGTTCGACAGGGAGTTTGGTTGCGCGGTCGAAGGAGCGGCGCAGTTCGCGGAGGTTGGCTGTTAGCTTCGCATCATCGCCGGGGTTGGCGGCTTCGGCGCTGGCGAGGGCGGATTTCCATGTTTCCGAGGTGGCGAGTTCGTGGGCGCGGGACGACAGCCATGCGAGTTGCGCCGCCCGGTGTGCGTGGGACTCCTCAGGCAGATAGGTTTCCTGGTCCCAGCCGATGACTTCGGCTGAGGATTGTATGAGCGAGAGTTCGCGGGCTTTTTCGAAGATCGACATACCGGATTACTGAACCAATCCGCGGCCATGGCAAAGCCGGAAATACGCAGAGGCGCGCCAAGGTCCCTGCATCTAGGCAAACCAAGCAGTATTTTACCACTGATTACGACGAAACGTGGTCAGAGGAGACCCAAACCCTGTCAGGGGTCAGCCAGGTGATCGCCGATGATCCCTATGAACTGCGCATCGCCGGGATCGAGGATGGCGGGAAAATCTGGAAACCCGTGGTAGCCCGGCTCGATGGCGAGGAAGCGCCGCAGATGGAAAGTCGCGGCCTTGTGGAGGTGAGGATGCATACCGACACAGGCCGCGCGGTCAAGTCGAGCGTGCAATTCAAGGCGGAGCCCGCTGCGGACAATCATTGATCGTGCGGTTTTGCTTGTTATTACCCGGTTTCAATTGAAATACTCGGACCTGTCATGGACTCCCTAGCCACCCCCGTAGCCACATGAACAACGTTTCCCTGACCCGCTTCGCCTGGCTCTCTATCTCTGCAGCCGTGGTCACGATTGTGTTGAAAACCGCGGCTTTTTACCTAACAGGTTCTGTTGGGTTGTTGTCCGACGCGCTGGAGTCACTGGTCAATCTGGTGGGCGGCATCATGGCGCTGGCCATGCTGACCATTGCGGTGCGGCCGGCGGACGACGACCACTCCTACGGGCACGGCAAGGCCGAGTATTTTTCCAGCGGTGTGGAAGGGACGCTGATTCTGGTGGCGGCGCTGAGCATCGCGTTCACTTCGATTCCGCGCCTGTTTCATCCGAGGGAACTTGAACAGGTGGGCGTGGGTCTGGCCGTTTCGGTGGTGGCTTCGCTGATCAATCTCGGCGTGGCGCTGCTGTTGTTGCGTGTGGGCAAAAAGAACCACTCCATCACCTTGGAAGCCAATGCGCATCATTTGCTGACCGACGTGTGGACTTCCGTGGGCGTGGTGGCAGGAGTGGGTTTGGTTGTTCTAACAGGATGGCTGTGGATGGATGCCGTGGTGGCCTTGTTGGTTGCGGCCAACATCGTCTGGACCGGTTCGCGCATTGTCTGGCGTTCGATTTCCGGTTTGATGGATCTGGCGCTGTCTCCGGAGGATCTTGCGACGGTGCGCGCGGTTCTGGAAACCTATCAGAACAACGAGGTGCAGTTCCACGCGCTGCGCACGCGCCAGGCGGGCGCACGGAAGTTTGTGTCCGTGCATGTCCTCGTGCCCGGCGCATGGTCGGTGCATCAGGGGCACGAACTGCTGGAGCGGATTGAGGCGAGCGTGCGCGCCTCAATGCCTAACAGCATAGTCTTCACCCACCTGGAGTCGCTCGATGATCCGGCGTCATGGGATGACCAGAACCTGGACCGGATGTGAGGGGGCCGTTTGAAATTTCAGATCTCAAATTTGAGATTTGAGATGGCGTTTAGCCGCCGATTTCGGTGCGGCCTGAGAGTTGGGCGCCTTCTTCCATGGAGAACACCTTGGATTTGATATCGCCGTTGATTTTGGATTTGTCTTTGAGTTCGCAGCGTTCGGAGGTGATTTTTCCCTCGATCTTGCCGTAAACCTTGACTTCGCCGGCGGTGACATCGCCTTTGATCACGGCGTTTTCACCGATGGTAAGGCGACCCTTTTCGGATTTGATTTCACCTTCGATTTTGCCATCAACAATCATATCGTTGGCAAACTTGATGGAACCGGTGATTTCGATTCCGCTGGAGAGGACATTGGTCGGGCTGGCCATAACGGGATGAGGGGAACAAAGGCCGGGGCACTTGGCAATGGCAAAGATGAGGGAAAGAAAGGAAAGAAACGTGACCTGGGCTCGGCCTGCAGTTCGACTCCATGAGGGAGAATCAACGGCAAAGACTCCCGCTTCAGAAGCAATTCAACCGCAGATGAACAGGATTGACGCAGATCAAGATAAAATTGAATCCGATCTCGATGAGTCGGGCAGGGATACATAGGAAAAATGAAACCACAAAAACCACGAAAAGGCACGAAAGTCCAATGGATTTGGGGCGGTTCCTCTCACCTTCAGATGAGGTAATGCAAGGTCGCAACTCTCTGATTTTTAGTGAAGTTTCGGGCCTCTCGTGGTTTTCATCTCTGAATTCAGGGTCATCCACCTCATCTGCGTTCATCTTCTTTATCTGTGGTTGGCTTTCTACGCTGCGCTCCGGTCGTGGTTGGCATTTCTCTCTAGTGTCGGGACCCTGAGCGGCCCATGTGCGCCCGGGCTTGCGCTTTCTGGGGAATCCGCTCAGGTTGGCGCATGCGCGACGATGTGATGATCGAAACGGTGGACGTCCACCGCAGCTACCGGATCGGGAGGAAATCCATTGAAGTGCTTCATGGCATCGACTTGCGCATTCGTCGTGGCGAGAAAATTTTCCTCTGTGGTCCGAGTGGTGCGGGGAAAACCACACTGCTTTACACGCTGGCGGGATTGGAGCGTCCGGAGCGTGGCAGCGTCCACATCCATGGAGCGGACCTTTACGCGATGGGGCGCAAGGAGCAGGCGCATTTCCGCAACCGGGAAATCGGCTATGTGTTCCAGAACTATCACCTGTTGCCGGAATTGACCGCGCTGGAAAATGTCGCCGTTCCCGGTGCCATTGCGGGCAGGGACTCGGATGCGGCCGCGCGGAATGCGCTCGATCGCGTGGGCTTGGCCGAACGCGCGGATCATATGCCCGCGGAGTTGTCCGGTGGCGAACAACAGCGTGTGGCCATCGCCCGTGCGATCGTCAACGAGCCGAAAGTCCTCTTTGCCGATGAACCCACCGGTAATCTTGATTCAAAAAACAGCGCGGAGATCATGGCGATTCTGTTAGATCTGGCGGTCGAGCACGGCGTGACGCTGGTGGTGGTCACTCATGACCAGAATCTTGCGCGAGCGGGCGACCGCACGCTGGTGATCCGGGACGGGACGATCCTGTTGTCGGAATGATAACTACCAAAATCACGAAAAACACGAAGTTGTATCAACCGGGTTTCGTGAACTTTCGTGTTCTTGGTGGTTCGAATTTTCGTTTCCGAATCAATGGCCCAGCAGCGAGAGGATCGGCTGAGGCCAGACGCCGAAGACGAGCGTGGCGACGGTTAGAACGGCGATGCAAGCCTTGCTGACGGGCGGCAGGGCGACAGGTTGCAGGTTGCCCGGGTCCGACCACCACATGGCACGCACCACGTTGAGGTAGTAGTAGAAACCCGCGGCGGCGGCGATGAAGGCGACGCCGACACCGGTCCAGAGATTGGCCTCCACGGCGAGGGAGAAGACGAAGAATTTGCCGATGAACCCGGCGGTGAGCGGCACGCCGGCCAGTGCGGCTAACAGAAATGTCAGAGCGAGCGCGAGCAGCGGGTTGGATTTGCCGAGGCCGTTGAAATCCCGGATCGTCTCGCCATCGCGCTGGATGCGGACCTGCGCGAGCACGAAGAACACGCCGAGGGTCATGATGAGATAGGTGGCCAGATAGAAGGAAACCACATTGAATGAACCGAGCGACCCGGCGGTGACGGGTTTTCCAGCGGCGAGCGCGAGCAGGAGGAACCCGGCGTGGGCGATGGACGAGTAGGCGAGCAGACGCTTGAAATTGGTCTGCGGAATGGCGGCGAGATTTCCGAACAGCAGGGTGGCGATGCTGAGGATGAGCAGCAGGTTGAGCAGCGGTCCGCGGGTGATGGAGGTATAGCCGAGGAAGGGTTCGAGGAAACGCATCATCAGGATGAAACCGGCGGCCTTGGAGCCAACGGATAGAAAGGCGGTGGTGGGGGTGGGCGCACCCTGATAGACATCGGGAATCCATACCTGCATCGGCACGGCTCCGATTTTGAACCCGAGGCCGACCATCACCAGCGCGATGCCAAAGAGGAGGGGGATTGGAGATTGGAGATTGGAGAGTGGAGATTGAAGATCAGAAAAATTCATGGTTCCGGTGGAGCCGTAG